>NZ_CP133160.1:2125000-2260000 GCF_030913365.1 Stenotrophomonas sp. 24(2023) | reverse complement strand
TCGCGCTCGAGCATGCGCGCCACGGTGTGCTGGCCGGCCAGGCGGATCATGTCGGCCGCGCTCATCTTGCCGAACCACTCCGAATTGAAGCGGACTTCGGTGCGGCTGCGATCGAGCACCTTGAACACCTGCTCCTCGTAGGTGCGGGCGTTGGCCAGCACGTCCTCGCGGCTGAGCGGCTTGCGGGTCAGGCTCTTGCCAGTCGGGTCGCCGATCATGCCGGTGAAGTCGCCGATCAGGAAGATGACCTGGTGGCCCAGGTCCTGGAACTGGCGCATCTTGTTCAGCAGCACCGTATGGCCCAGGTGCAGGTCCGGCGCGGTGGGATCGAAGCCAGCCTTGATGCGCAGCGGCTTTCCGCTCTCCAGGCGGGCGCGCAGATCCTCCTGCTTGAGGATCTCGTCGGCACCGCGGCCGATCAGGGCAAGGGCTTCTTCAATCGAGGACACGTGACTACTCCCGGCTACAGCCGATTCTTTGTGTGGGGTGTTAAAGCCAAGTTAACCCGAACGGCTTCACAAAAGCCAATGGGCACAAGGGTTTGACGCGCTTTTGATAGCTCTCTATGGTAACCGGCGTTTGGGCCCGCGCTCCCGGGCCAGCCAGGATTCCCTACTGATGCTCAATTCCGAACACGGCCGCGCACGCAAGCAGCGCTTCCAGGAAAGACTCCACGTCCTGCACGACAACGCCCTGCATCGGAAGCTCAGGCAACACCTTCCCGCCGCCTTCAATGAGCGCTGGACCCGGCGCCACTGGATGCACGCCAGCCTGTTCGCCACCATCGGCGCGCTGGTGGCGACCATCGTCCCGGGCTTCTCGCACACCATCGATGCGCCCTACGCGGACACCCACACCAGCATGGCCCTGCCCTTGCCGCCGCTGTCGCTGGCCCGCCAGCAGCAGACCCCGGGCGACAGCTGGCAGGTGCTGCGGGTGCAGAGCGGGCAGAGCCTGAGCAACCTGTTCGACGAGGCCGGCATTCCGGCCACCACCATGCACCGGGTGCTGGACCACCCCGGCGCGCGCGAGGCGCTGACCCGGCTGCGGCCCGGCGCTGAGATCGCCTTCGACCTGCCGCTGTCGGGCGAGCTGCGCAGCATCCGCTTCGACCGCGACGACAACAACCGGGTGGAACTGAGCCTGGCCGGCGATGACATCAAGGAGAAGGTGACCCAGCGCGAGACCTCCACCCGCACGGTGGTGACCAGCGGGGAAATCACCAGTTCGCTGTATGCCGCCGCCCGCAAGGCGGGGCTGTCCCCATCGGCCATCGCCACGATGACCGATGACATCTTCAAGTACGACATCGACTTCTCCAAGGACCTGCAGCCGGGCGACCGTTTCAGCGTGGTGCTGGACGAAACCTGGCGCGAAGGCCAGAAGGTGGACACCAGCAAGATCCTGGCGGCGACCTTCACCACCGGTGGCAAGACCTATTCCGGCTTCCGCTTCGAGCGTGGCGGCAAGTCGGAGTACTACGACATCAACGGGCGTTCGCTGAAGAAGAGCTTCATCCGCATGCCGATCCCGTTCGCGCGGCTGAGCTCGACCTTCGGTGCGCGCAAGCATCCGGTGCTGGGCAAGATGCGCATGCACAAGGGCGTGGACTACGCCGCCCGCACCGGTACCCCGATCATGGCGGCCGGCGATGCCCGCGTGCAGTTCGTGGGCGTGCAGCGCGGCTACGGCAACGTGGTGATCCTGGACCATGGCCGCGGCCACACCACCCTGTACGGGCACATGTCCCGCTTTGCCGGCATCAAGAACGGCCAGCGCGTGGCGCAGGGCACGGTGATCGGCTACGTGGGTTCCACCGGCCTGGCCACCGGCCCGCACCTGCACTACGAATTCCGCGTCAACGGCGAACACCGCAACCCGCTGACGGTGACCATGCCGCCGCCGGAACCGCTCAAGGGCGCCGAACTGGCGGCCTTCCGTGCGCAGTCGGCGCCGGCCATGGCGCGCATCCAGGGCATGGAGAAGCTGATCTACGCCGAGGCCAGCCCGCCGCCGACCAGCCGCGACGCGGCAGCCACCGAGGTGGCCAGCACCAAGGACAAGCCGTCGGCCGCCCGCAAGCGCGGCTGAGGGGTGCGTTGACGAAGAAGGACGCGGCAGCCCAAGCTTGCCGCGTCCTTTTTTTGTGCCCGCCATGACCGTCGACCCGACCGCTCCCCTCTTCCTTGGCCTGATGTCCGGCACCAGTGCCGACGGCATCGATGCGGCGCTGGTGCAGTTCCCCCAGGCCGGTGGCTGCCGGTTCGTGCAGGGCCTGACCCACGGTTGGGCCCCGGCCCTGCGGGCACGCCTGGTCGCGCTGGGGGAAGGCGGGCCGCTGCAGTCGCTGGAGGAACTGGGCGAGCTGGATGCACGGATCGCGATCGCCTTCGCCGACGCGGCCAACCGCCTGCTGGACGCTGCCGGCGTGGACCGGGCACAGGTAACGGCCATCGGCTCGCATGGGCAGACCGTGCGCCATCGGCCGCTGGCCGACCCGGCCTTCACTGTGCAGCTGGGCGATGGCAACCGCATTGCCGAACTGACCGGCATCACCACGGTGGCCGATTTCCGCCGTCGTGACGTGGCCGCCGGCGGCCAGGGCGCACCGCTGATGCCGGCCTTCCACCTGGCCATGCTCGGCGCGGCCGGCGAGGACCGGGCGGTGCTGAACCTGGGTGGCATCGGCAACCTGACCCTGATTCCCCGCCAGGGCACGGTGCGCGGCTTTGACACGGGCCCGGCCAATGCGCTGATGGATGCCTGGTGCCAGCGCCACACCGGCCAGGGCTTCGATGCCGGTGGCGCGTTCGCGGCCAGCGGTGCGGTGGATGCGGCCCTGCTGGCCAGCTGGCGCGCGGACCCGTGGTTCGACCTGCCGCCGCCCAAGAGCACCGGCCGCGAGCAGTTCCACCTGGCCTGGGCCGAGGCACGCATGGGCGAGGGCGAGTATGCCGCCGCCGACGTGCAGGCCACCCTGCTGGAGCTGACTGCCGCCACCGTGGCCGACGCCCTGCTGGCACAGCAGCCGGACACCCGGCGCCTGCTGGTGTGCGGCGGCGGTGTGCACAACCCACGCCTGATGCAGCGGCTGGCAGCACGCCTGCCGGAGGTGGTGGTCGAGCCCAGCACCGTCCACGGGCTGGACCCGGACTACGTGGAAGCGATGGGGTTTGCGTGGCTGGCCAGCCGCACGCTGGCGGGGCTGGCGGGCAACCTGCCGGGCGTGACCGGGGCCCAGGGACCGCGGATTCTCGGGGCGATCCACCCGGCGTGAGGGCGCGTATGTGCGCCCGGTGATGGAGTGTTGGAGGGTTCATCCACGCATGGCGTGGATCTACGGGGCCAGGTGCGCCCGATGATGGGGTGTCGGAGGGGCATCCACGCATGGCGTGGATCTACGGGGGCCGGCCATGCCCGGTGATTCAGTCGAAGCCCTGGCCTGCGGGCAGGGCCTGCAGGGCGGCGATGGCATCGGACAGGGCATCCACTTCCGGGTCACCGAAGCCGGAGCGCACTTCCAGTTCGCTGGAAAACAGGCCCTGTTCCAGCAGGGCCACGCAGGTCTGTTCGTAGGTCCAGCCGCGTGCCACCGCCACCCGTCGGATGCGGTCCAGCAGCAGCGGGTCCAGATCCCGCAGCGTCAGTTCGGCCATGCTCACTCCCCGTTCGCAAGGCACCGCCCCCTCGGCGCGTCGGGGGCGATCATCCCGCAGTCGGGGCGGGCAGGCAATCAGGGCCCGGGACGGCTGCGATCGCCGATGCGCGGCCACAGCCACGCCAGCAGCAACAGGGTCGGCACCACGGTGACGGCACTGAGGATGAAGAAGGTGCTGTAGGAGGTCGCCTCGACGATGTAGCCGGAGACACCGCCGACGAACTTGCCCGGCAGGTTGGCCAGCGACACCAGCAGCGCGTACTGGGTGGCGGTGAAGTTGCGGTCGGTCAGCGACGACATGAAGGCCACCAGCACGGTGCCGGCAAAGCCCTGGAACAGGTTGTCCGCGCTGAGCGCGGCATAGAACGCCCACAGCTGGCCCGGGTTGTGGGCCATCAGCAGGAAGGCCAGGTTGGACAGCGCCACGCCCAGGGCCGCCAGCAGCAGCATGCGGCGGAAGCCGAAGGCGGCCACGGCCATGCCACCGATGAACGCGCCGCCGATCCCCATCCAGACACCGAACAGCTTGGACACCGTGGCGATGTCGGCCTTGTCGAAGCCCGAATCGAGGTAGAACGGACCGGCCATCACGCCGATGACCTGGTCAGGGAACTTGAACAGCCCGACGAAGGCCAGCAGGGCCAAGGCCAGCAGTACGCCGTTGTGGCGGAAGAAGCTGGTGATCGGCTGCAGGAATGCACCGGCCACATCGATGCGACGCTGCACGGCATTGGCCGGCTGCTGCGGTTCGCGGCAGCACAGGGTGGCGATGATCGGCAGCAGCATCAGGGCGGACATGGCCAGGTAGGCCACCTGCCAGCTCTCGAACTGGGCCAGGTACAGCGCGCCGGCACCGGCCAGGATCAGGCCGATGCGGTAGCCCAGCGTGTAGGTTGCCGCCAGGGCGGCCTGTGCGGTTTCCGGGGCGATCTCGATGCGGTAGGCGTCCACCGCCGAGTCCTGGGTGGCACCGGCGAAGGAGGCGATCAGCACCCAGGCCACCAGCGGCCACACGCCCTGTTCGGGGCGTACGAACGCCAGCGCGACCAGGCCGACCATCACCAGCACCTGCGACACCAGCAGCCAGGAGCGGCGGCGGCCGAGGAAGCCCAGCAGCGGGAACGCATAGCGGTCCAGCAGCGGGGCCCAGACGAACTTGAGCAGGTAGAAGAAGCTGGCCAGGCTGATCAGGCCGATGCTGCCCAGGTCCAGGCCGACATCACGCAGGCGGGTGGACAGGGTCTGCGAGGCGATCAGCAGGAACGGCAGGCCGCTGCCGAAGCCGAGCAGGGCCATGGTCAGGGCCGCGGGCGTGCCAAAGGCACGCTTGATCCCGGCCCAGCCCTTGTAGCCGGCCGGCGCAGCGGCCTCGCTCACAGGTCGTAGTCCACGGTGAACGGGGCGTGGTCGGAGAAGCGCTCGTCGCGGTAGATCGCGCAGCTGCGCAGGCGGTCACGCAGGCCGGGGGTGACGAACTGGTAGTCGATGCGCCAGCCCACGTTGTTGGCACGTGCCGCGCCGCGGTTGCTCCACCAGGTGTAGTCCTCGCCGGTGGGATGCAGCAGCCGGTAGGCATCGGACCAGCCGCGGCCGGCCCCGGCATCGGTGGCCTGGCCGTGGTCGGCACACAGCGCATTGAGCCAGTCGCGCTCCTCGGGCAGGCAGCCGGAGTTCTTCTGGTTGGACTTCCAGTTCTTGATGTCCAGCGCCGAACGGACGATGTTCCAGTCACCGCACAGCACATAGTCGCGGCCACTGCGTGCCCACTCCTCCAGGATCGGCCGCAGCCATTCCATCACTTCGAACTTGAAGCCCTGGCGCAGGTCGCCCGAGCTGCCGGACGGGATATAGAAGGAGACCACGCTGAGGTTGCCATAGCGGGCCTCGATGTAGCGGCCTTCGTCATCGAACGGGGCCCAGCCCAGCGAGGTGATGACCTGGTCCGGCTCACGCTTGCTGTAGATGGCCACGCCGCTGTAGCCCTTCTTGGTGATGGCATCGCGGTAGAAGCAGTGGTGGCCGTCCGGGCGGAACATCGGGTCGGTCAGCTGGTCTTCCTGGGCCTTGGTCTCCTGGATGCACAGGACGTCGGCGTCCTGGGCACGGAACCAGTCGAGGAAGCCCTTGGTCGCGGCGGAGCGGATGCCATTGGCGTTGAAACTGATGATGCGCATGCGGGGGACCTGCAGCAGGAAACCGGGCAAGCATACCGGTTGGCCGGGGCCATCGGGCAGCACCGGCACGGGCGTGGCCGATGCCCGTTTTCCGTCCCCGCAAGGCCGGAAACGGGCGTATCGGGGCCCATTGCATTAGGATTTGCACTCCAGAATGAATATGAATCGAAAGTTGATGAGCGACCACCGCCACCGTTTCCTGCAGCTGGCCCTGACCGCCGACGCCCTGCGCTTCGGCCAGTTCACCCTCAAGTCCGGCCGCCTGAGCCCCTATTTCTTCAATGCCGGCCGCTTCGACTCCGGCTCGCTGCTGTCCCAGCTGGGCGCCTGCTATGCCGACGCCATCGATGCCAGCGGGATCAAGTACGACGTGGTGTTCGGCCCGGCCTACAAGGGCATTCCGCTGGCCACCGCCATGGCCTGCGAGCTGGCCCAGCGCGGCCGTGACCTGCCGCTGTCGTTCAACCGCAAGGAAGTGAAGGACCACGGCGAAGGCGGCCAGCTGATCGGCGCCGACCTGACCGGCAAGCGCGTACTGATCGTGGATGACGTGATCACCGCGGGTACGGCCATCCGTGAAGCCCTGGCGATCATCCGCGCCGCCGGTGGCACCCCGGCCGGCATCGTGGTGGCACTGGACCGGCAGGAAATCGCCTCGGAAACCGACCGCCGCTCGGCCGCCCAGGCCGTGGCCGAAGAAGCCGGCATTCCGGTGATCGCCGTGGCGACCCTGGCCGATCTGCTTGATTTCGCCTCTGGAAACCCGGAACTTGTCGGCTACCGGCAGCCGCTGGAAGCCTATCGCGCCCAGTACGGTACCCGGCCCACGCGCTGACCCAGGGGAAGGCCCGCCCGATGTCCCGAGTTCCCGCCATTGCCCTGCTGCTGGTGCTGCTGCCGTCGCTGGCCTGTGCGCAGCCCAGCAAGGAAGAAAAGCAGAAGAAGCTGTATTGCTGGAACGAGGGCACCGAGCGTATCTGCAGCGATGCACTGCCGGCCGATGCGGTCAACCACGCCCGCGACGAGTTCAGCGTGAACAGCGGCCTGCGCAACGCGCAGGTGCAGCGCGCGCTCAGTGATGACGAGCGCGCCGCTGCCGGCGCGGCAGCGGCACAGGTGCGGCTGGACCAGATGGCCGAACAGACCCGCCAGCGCACCGAGCAGGCCATGCTGGCGACCTATGCCAGCGAGGATGACCTGCGCCGGGTGTTCAGCGAGCGCAAGGACGTGATCGACAACAACCTGCGCACGGCCGCCTACAACGTGGCCAGCCTGCGCAGCGCGCTGGTGGCCCTGCTGGGCGCGGCCGGCGACCGTGAACTGTCCGGCGGCAAGGTACCGGACAAGGACGCCGAGGCGATCCGCCAGCGGCACGCCCAGCTGCAGGCCCAGCAACGCCTGCAGCTGAGCTTCGAGCAGCAGCGGCAGGCACTGGACGGCGAGATCGAAGCCACCCTGCAGCGCTACCGTGAACTGAAGAGCGCCCTGCCGGCCGGCTGATGCCCGGCGGGCCGTTACGCTTCAGGCCACCGAATTTATGCACTTTTTACGCGCCGGCCCTGTCCGGCGCGTAGTGCGTTTATGGGCACCGGCAGGAGGATGGCGCCCTGAGGTGGAGGGGTTCCACCAGGATGCATCAACCATGTTCGGCCCTGTCTTCCGCACCTCCCCTGCCCCCCGGCGGGCGGCGGTCGTGTCCGTTCCGGCCCCCCTGTGCGCCGCCCGTTCCCCCCGGCCGTTCACGGCCCACCGCCAGGGAGGATGCTGATATGCCTGCCTGGCTGTCGTTGGTCTGCGGGGTGCTGGTGCTCGTCGCTGCCGCCTACCTGCTGTACGTGGTACTGCGACCGGATGCGTTCTGAGCGGAGCCTGCCATGACTGAAATCCTCATTCTCCTGGCCGCCAGCGTCCTGCTGGCCTGGCCGCTGGGCCTGTACCTGGCCCGCATCATGCGTGGTACGCCGATGAAGATCGACGTGCTGTTCCACTGGATCGAGCGGCCGCTCTACCGCCTGTTCGGCGTGGATCCCGCGCGCTCGATGAACTGGCGTGGTTACGTGCTGGCCTTCGTGCTGAGCAACGTGGTGATCGCGGTGCTGGTGCAGACCGTGTTCATGACCCAGGCGTGGTTGCCGCTGAACCCGGACCAGATCCCGAACATGCGCTGGGATACGGCGCTGCACACGATGATCTCGTTCCTGACCAACACCAACCAGCAGCACTATTCCGGCCAGGCGCAGCTGTCCTATCTGTCGCAGATGACGGCCATCACCGGCCTGATGGTGGTGACGCCGATGATGGGCCTGGCGATGGCCGTGGCCACGCTGCGCGCTCTGTTCTCGCGCGCACCGAAGCAGGCGGCCGACAGTGACCTGCCCGGTGACCGTCAGATCGCGGTGGGCAACTACTACGTGGACGTGATGCGCCTGTGCATGCGCTTCCTGCTGCCGCTGTGCCTGGTGTGGACGCTGGCCCTGGCCAGCCAGGGCGTGCCGGCCACGCTGGCCGGTGGCCCGCAGGCCACGCCGATCGACGCCAGTGCCGGCATGGCGCAGCAGAAGCTGCCGCTGGGCCCGGTGGCGGCCATGGTCGCGGCCAAGCAGCTCGGCGCCAACGGCGGCGGCTGGTACGGCCCCAACAGCGCGTTCCCGCTGGAAAACCCGACCCCGCTGTCCAATGCGCTGGAGCTGATCGGCATCCTGCTGATCCCGATCGCCTCGGTGTTCATGATCGGCTCGCTGACCGGACGCCGCCGCTTCGGGGTGCTGGTGTTCGCCTGCATGCTCGGCATGTCGGTGCTGTCCACCACGGCGATGGTCTGGAGCGAGGGCCACAGTGCCACCGCCGCCAGTGCGCTGGTGATGGAAGGCAAGGAAGTGCGCTTCGGCGCCGATGGCAGTGCGCTGTGGGCCGCGGTGACCACCCAGGTGCAGAACGGCTCGGTCAATGCCATGCATGACTCGCTGGCGCCGCTGACCGGTGGCATGGCCCTGGTCAACATGCTGGTCAGCGCGATCTGGGGCGGCATCGGCTGCGGCCTGCAGCAGTTCATCGTCTACCTGCTGCTGGGCGTGTTCCTGGCCGGGCTGATGACCGGCCGCACGCCGGAACTGTTCGGCCGCAAGCTGGAAACACCGCAGGTGCGCCTGCTGGCACTGCTGATCCTGCTGCAGCCGATCACCCTGCTGGTGTTCACCGCCATCGCCCTGGCCGTGCCGGGCCTGTCCGGTACGTCCAATCCCGGCTTCCATGGCATCAGCCAGGTGTTCTACGAGTACACCTCCGCGTTCGCCAACAACGGATCGGGCTTTGAAGGCCTGGGCGATGCGACGCCGTGGTGGAACCTGAGCTGTTCGCTGGTGCTGCTGCTGGGCCGCTTCCCGCTGCTGGTGATCCCGCTGGTGGTGGCCGCGCAGCTGACCGCCAAGCGCCAGGCCCCGGAATCGGCCGGCAGCCTGCAGATCGAAACCCCGACCTTCGCCCTGACCCTGGTCTCGGTGATCGTCATCCTGACCGTGCTGCAGTTCATGCCAGCGCTGGTGCTCGGCCCGGTGGCCGACCACCTGAGCCTGGGACTGCACTGAGGATCGACCCATGACCCGCTCAACTGTTGTTTCCCGCCCTGCCCTGCTTGATGGTGCCGGCCTGCGCCGTGCCCTGGTGGAGGCGGTGCTCAAGCTCTCGCCGATGCACCTGGTGCACAGCCCGGTGATGGCCGTGGTGATGGCCGGCACGCTGGTCTCGCTGCTGGTCACCCTGACCGGCAACGCGCCGCTGGGCTTCGGCCTGGCGGTGACTGCGATCCTGCTGGTGACGGTGCTGTTCGGCAACTTCGCCGAAGCCGTGGCCGAGGCCCGTGGCCGCGGCCAGGCGGCATCGCTGCGCCGTGCCCGCCAGGACCTGACCGCCCGCCGCCTGGCCGCACCGCAGGCCGGTGCCAGCGAAACCCACGTGCCGGCCGCCGAGCTGCGCCCGGGCGACCATGTGATCGTCAGCGCCGGCGATCTGATCCCGGCCGATGGCGAGATCGTGCACGGCCTGGCCACCATCAACGAAGCGGCGGTGACCGGTGAATCGGCGCCGGTGCTGCGTGAGGCCGGCACCGACCGCTCCGGCGTGATCGGCGGCACCAAGGTGCTGTCCGACGAGATCATCGTGCGGGTGACCGCCGAACCGGGCCACAGCTTCCTGGACCGCATGATCGCGCTGGTTGAAGGCGCCAACCGGCAGAAGACGCCCAACGAAGTGGCGCTGACCCTGCTGCTGGCGGCGATGACGCTGACCTTCCTGGTGGTGGTGGCCACGCTGCCGGCCATCGGTGCGGCGGTCGGCGTGAAGGTCGACCCGCTGCTGCTGATCGCCCTGCTGGTGTGCCTGATCCCGACCACCATCGGTGGCCTGCTGCCGGCCATCGGCATCGCCGGCATGAACCGTGCACTGGCCGCCAACGTGCTGGCCAAGTCGGGCAAGGCGGTGGAAGTGGCCGGTGACGTGGACGTGCTGCTGCTGGACAAGACCGGCACCATCACCTACGGCGACCGCCAGGCCAGCCACTTCCACGCGCTGGCCGGCATCGATGCCGAACAGCTGCGCGAAGCGGCGCTGCTGTCCTCGCTGGCCGACCCGACCCCGGAAGGCAAGTCGATCGTGCGCCTGGCCCGCGAACAGGGCTGTGCCACCGCCGAGCCGGAAAAGGCCGACTACCTGGCCTTCACCGCACAGACCCGCATGTCCGGCGTGGACCTGCCGGGCGGCCAGCAGATCCGCAAGGGCGCGCAGGATGCGATCCGCGCCTACGTGCAGTCGCTGGGTGGCAGCGTGCCGGTGGAACTGGCCGGGCGCGTGGAGCAGGTGGCGCGTAATGGCGCTACCCCGCTGGTGGTGGCCGAAGGCCGCCACGTGCTGGGCGTGATCGAGCTGTCGGACGTGGTCAAGCACGGCATGCGCGAGAAGTTCGCCCAGCTGCGCGCCATGGGCATCCGTACGGTGATGATCACCGGCGACAACCCGCTGACCGCGGCAGCCATCGCTGCCGAAGCCGGCGTGGACGATTACATCGCCGAGGCCCGCCCGGAAGACAAGCTGGCGCGCATCCGTGCCGAGCAGGCCGGCGGCCGCCTGGTGGCGATGGTCGGCGACGGCACCAACGACGCACCGGCGCTGGCCCAGGCCGACATCGGCCTGGCGATGAACTCCGGCACGCAGGCGGCCAAGGAAGCCGGCAACATGGTCGACCTGGATTCGGACCCGGCCAAACTGCTGGCGGTGGTGGAAGTGGGCAAGCAGCAGCTGATCACCCGCGGCGCGCTGACCACCTTCTCGCTGGCCAACGATGTGTCCAAGTACTTCGCGATCCTGCCGGCGCTGTTCGCCGCGGCACTGCCGGCGATGGCCTCGTTGAACGTGATGCACCTGTCCAGCCCGCGCAACGCGGTGCTCGCGGCGCTGATCTTCAATGCCGTGGTGATTCCGGCGCTGATCCCGCTGGCGCTGCGCGGCGTGCGCTTCCGCCCGGCCACCGCGACGGCGCTGCTGCGCCGGAACATGCTGGTGTACGGCCTGGGTGGCGTACTGCTGCCGTTCGCGGCGATCAAGCTGATCGATCTCTTCCTTGTCCTGGTATTCGGCGCATGAACCGTCCCCTCTCCTCCTCTGCCACCCGCAGCGCGCGCGCCGAGGCGCCCGCTGCCCCGGTGCTCGATGGCGCCAGCTGGCGCCCGGCGATCGGCTTGGGCATCGCCAGCCTGCTGCTGACCGGCCTGGTCTATGCGGTGGCCGCCACCGGCATTGCCGGCACGGCCTTCCCCGACCAGGCCACGGGCAGCCTGCTGGTGGATGCCAACGGTCAGGTGCGTGGCTCGCGCCTGCTGTCACAACCGTTCCAGGCCGATGGCTACTTCCAGGCACGCCCATCGGCGGCCAAGTACGACCCGATGTCGGCCAGCGGTTCGAACCTGGCCCGGACCAACCCGGCGCTGATCGAGCAGGTGGCCAAGGCCACCGAAGCGGTTGCCGCGCGCGAAGGCATCCGCCCGGCCCAGGTGCCGGCCGACCTGGTCACCCAGTCCGGCGGTGGCCTGGACCCGGAACTGAGCCCGGCCGCGGCACAGGTGCAGGTGGCCCGCGTGGCACGCGCGCGCGGCCTGCCCGAAGCCCGTGTGCAGGCGCTGGTGCAGGCCAGCACGCAGGGCCCGCAGTGGGGCCTGCTCGGCCAGCCGCGGGTGAACGTGATGACCCTCAACCGCGCGCTCGACGCCACCGGCCCGGCCCCGTGATGCACGCTTGCCACGCCTGCGCGCACAATCGCCCCCATGAGTGACCTGCGTACACGCCAGGCCGATGCCCTGGTGGAAGGACTGCAACGCGAAGCCGGTGGCAAGCTCACCGTCTTCCTCGGTGCTGCCCCCGGGGTCGGCAAGACCTACACCATGCTCACCCGCGCCCAGGAACAGCTGCGGCGCGGCGTGGACCTGGTGGTCGGGCTGGTGGAGACCCACGGCCGCGCCGATACCCAGGCGCTGGTCGAGGGCCTGCCGCACCTGCCGCTCAAGCCGGTGGCCTACCACGGGCACACGCTGCAGGAGATGGATCTGGACGCCGTGCTCGCGCGGCGCCCGGCACTGGTGCTGGTGGACGAACTGGCCCACCGCAACGCCCCCGGCAGCCGCCACGAGCGGCGCTGGCAGGATGTGATGGAGCTGCTGGACGCCGGCATCGACGTCTGGACCACGATCAACATCCAGCACCTGGAAAGCCTCAACGACGTGGTGATGCGCATCACCGGCGTGCGCGTGAGCGAGACCGTGCCCGATGCGGTGTTCGACCGCCTGCACGACATCGTGCTGGTGGACCTGCCGCCACGCGAGCTGATCGCGCGGCTGCAGCAGGGCAAGGTCTATGTGCCCGAACAGGCCGCGCAGGCGCTGCAGCAGTTCTTCTCGCCGGCCAACCTGACCGCGCTGCGCGAGCTGGCGATGCAGGAGGCCGCCGACCGCGTCGACAACAGCCTGCGCGAAACCCGCGCGGCGCGCGGCGAGGCGGCGCTGCCGCTGAAACGGCGCGTGCTGGTGGCCATCGACGGCGGTGGCCAGAGCGAATACCTGGTGCGCGTGGCGCGGCGCATCGCCGAGCGCCGCGATGCGCCCTGGACCGTGGTGACCGTGCAGGGCCGGCGCCAGGACGAGGCCACCCGGCAGGAGATCGATGCGGCCTTCGCGCTGGCCCGCCGGCTGGGTGGCGAAGCCGAGCTGCTGCACGGCTCCAGCATCGCCGATGCCCTGCTCGACCACGCCGCGCACAACGGCGTGTCCACGCTGGTGCTGGGCCGCACCCGTGAACGCCCGCTGGCGCGGATGGTCAACCGCACGCTGACCCAGCAGCTGATCCAGCGCGGAGCGCATTACGAGATCACCATCATCAGCACCCCGCAGGCCCGTGCGCGCGCGCGCCGCGAGCGGTTGCTGGCACCGCTGCATGGGCAGGGCCCGGAAGCGCTGCAGGCCCTGGCCGCCACCGCGCTGGCCTGCCTGGTGGCATGGCTGGTGGACCGCTGGGTGGGCATGGCCGACCTGTCGATGGTGTTCATCACCGCGGTGGTACTGGTGGCTGCCCGGACCCGCGCCAGCATCGCCGTGCTGGCGGCGATCCTGTGCTTCCTGTCGTACAACTTCCTGTTCATCGCCCCACGCTTCACCTTCGCCATCGGCGCGCGGCAGGGCGTGATCACCGTGTTCCTGTTCCTGGCCGCCGCACTGGTGGCCGGCCGCCTGGCCTCGCGCCTGCGCATGCAGGTGGTGGCCCTGAGCGCGGCCAACCGCCATGCCCGCGCGCGCCAGCACCTGGGCCGGCATCTGGCCAGCGCGGCAGGCAACGGTGAGGTACTGCATGCCGGCCGCCTGGCGCTGGAACAGGCGCTGGACGCACCGGCGTGGCTGCGCATCGGCAATGAAACCCGCAGCGGTGGCCGTGCCCAGCCCGGCGATACCGACCTGGCCGCCGCCGACTGGGCACTGCGCCATGGCCAGCCCAGTGGCCGCTTCACCGACACCCTGGCCGGTGCCCGCTGGTGGTTCCTGCCGCTGCTCGATGGCGAGGACCGTGCGATCGGCGTGGCCGGCCTGTACCTGCCGGGTGCGCAGGCGCGGCTGCTGCCCGAACAACGCCAGCTGGCCGAGGCGATGGTCGATGACATCGCCCAGGCCGCACTGCGCACGCGACTGGTGGCGGAGCTGGAGCAGGCCCACGTCAGCAACGAGACCGAGCGGCTGCGCTCGGCGCTGCTGTCCTCGGTCTCGCACGATCTGCGCTCGCCACTGGCGGCGATGATCGGCTCGGCCGACAGCCTGGCCAGCTATGGCGAGGCCATGGACCTGGCCGACCGCCGTGCCCTGCTGGACACCATCCTGGTGGAAGGCGAACGACTGGACCGCTACATCCAGAACCTGCTGGACATGACCCGCCTGGGCCATGAAGGACTGAAGATCAACCGCGACTGGATCGGCGTGGACGAGCTGATCGGCTCGGCCGCCCGCCGGCTGCAGCGCTACCAGCCCAAGGTGCGGCTGGAACTGGACATCCCGGCCACGCTGGCACCGATCTGGGTCCACCCGGCGCTGGTCGAACAGGCGGTGTTCAACGTGATGGAGAACGCGGCCAAGTTCTCGCCCGCCGGTGAGGCAGTGGTGGTGCAGGCCCGCCAGTTCGACAACCAGCTGCGCATCGATGTGATCGACCGCGGGCCGGGCATCCCCGATGACGAGCGCGCGCGCATCTTCGACATGTTCTACAGCGTGGAACGCGGTGACCGTGGCCGCCATGGCACCGGGCTGGGCCTGACCATCTGCCAGGGCATGATCGGCGCGCACGGTGGCAGCGTGCAGGCGCTGTCCGGGCGCGACGGTCGCGGTACCCTGATCCGCATCACCCTGCCCCTGCTGACCCCGGCCGACCACGATGAGTCCAACAGCCCCTGACGCCAGCGCGCCGTGCGCGCGCGTGCTGGTGATCGACGATGAGACCCAGATCCGACGCTTCCTGGACATCAGCCTGCGTGCGCAGGGCTATGCCGTGCGCCAGGCTGCCACGGGCCAGGAGGGCCTGCAGCTGCTGGCCAGCGAGGACATGGACCTGGTGATCCTGGATATCGGCCTGCCCGACATGGAAGGCCACGAGGTGCTGGAACAGCTGCGCCAGTGGAGCCAGGTACCGGTGATCATGCTGACCGTGCGCGCTGGCGAAGGCGAGAAGGTGCGGGCGCTGGACAACGGCGCCAATGACTATGTGACCAAGCCGTTCGGCACGCAGGAACTGATGGCCCGCGTGCGGGCTCTGCTGCGCACGCGCAGCGTGCCGGTCGATGGCACCCCGCCGGTGTTCGACGATGGCCACCTGCACGTGGACCTGGTGCGCCGCGAAGTGACGCTGGACGGGCAGCCGGTGGCGCTGACCCGCAAGGAGTACGCGCTGCTGTCGCTGCTGCTGCGCAATGCCGGGCGGGTGGTGACCCAGCCGCAGATCCTGCAGGAAATCTGGGGGCCGACCCACCAGCACGACACGCACTACCTGCGCATCCTGGTGGGCAAGCTGCGGCACAAGCTGGGCGATTCGGCGCTGGATTCGCGCTACCTGTTCACCGAGCCCGGCGTGGGGCTGCGGTTCAAGGGGTAGGTCGGCGGCCCGATCCACGCATGGCGTGGATCTACAACGGCGGGCCGGTGCGGGCGTGCGGGGGATTCCATCCACGCATGGCGTGGATCTACAACGGCGGGCCGGTGCGGGCGTACGGGGGATTCCATCCACGCATGGCGTGGATCTACAACGGCGGGCCGGTGCGGGCGTGCGGGGATTCCATCCACGCATGGCGTGGATCTACAACGGCGGGCCGGTGCGGGCGTGCGGGGGATTCCATCCACGCATGGCGTGGATCTACAACGGCGGGCCGGTGCGGGCGTACGGGGATTCCATCCACGCATGGCGTGGATCGACAGCGGCCCACCTCCGTAGATCCACGCCATGCGTGGATGGGACGATCAGAATCCCAGCGGGGTATCACCCAGCAACGGCTGCAACTGGCTGCGGAACAACGCCTGGATGCGCTCCAGTGCCTCCTCGCTGTCGGCTTCGAAGCGCAGCACCAGCACCGGGGTGGTGTTGGAGGCGCGCACCAGGCCCCAGCCATCGGGGAAATCCACGCGCAGGCCGTCGATGGTGGACAGGCGGCCACCGGCATAGGGGCTGTCGGCCGCCTGTGCGGCCGAGACCAGCAGCGACACCAGCGCGTGCGGCGTGCCTTCGGCCACCGGCACCTTCAGTTCCGGCGTGGACAGGCCCTCGGGCAGTTCGGCCATCACCTCGTCCACGCTGTCCTCGCGCTGGGCCAGGATCTCCAGCAGGCGCGCGGCGGCATACAGGCCATCGTCGAAACCGAACCAGCGCTCCTTGAAGAAGAAGTGCCCGCTCATCTCGCCCGCCAGCTCGGCGTCGGTCTCGCGCATCTTGGCCTTCATCAGCGAATGCCCGGTCTTCCACATCAGCGGGCTGCCCCCGTGGCGCAGCACATGGTCGGACAGCCGGCCGGTGCACTTCACGTCATACAGCACCATCGCACCCGGGTTGCGCATCAGCACATCGGCGGCGAACAGCATCAGCAGACGGTCGGCATGGATGATCCGGCCTTCGCCGGTGACCACGCCCAGGCGGTCGCCATCACCATCGAAGGCGACACCCAGGTCAGCGCCGAAGCGCTTGACCGTCTGCACCAGGTCTTCCAGGTTGGCCGGTTCGCTGGGATCGGGGTGGTGGTTGGGGAAGCTGCCGTCCACATCGCAGTACAGCGGGATGACCTCGGCGCCGATGGCTTCAAGCAGTTGCGGGGCGAGAGCGCCGGCCACGCCGTTGCCGGCGTCGGCCACCACCTTCAGTGGGCGGTCCAGCTGCACGTCGTCGGCAATGCGCTGGATGTAGTCCTCGCTGACCTCGCGCTGCTGGTAGCTGCCCGGTTCGGCAGCCTGCATCAGGCGGCCCTCGGTGATGCGTGCGTACAGGTCGGTGATGGCACTGCCGGACAGCGTTTCCCCGCCGATGACGACCTTGAAACCGTTGTATTCGGGCGGGTTGTGGCTGCCGGTCACCGCCACGCAGGTCCCGGTGCGCAGGTGGAAGGCGGCAAAATAGACCACCGGCGTCGGCGCCATGCCGATGTCGATGACATCGCAGCCGGCGCGGCGCAGGCCTTCGGCCAAGGCGGCCGCCAGTTCCGGCCCGGACAGCCGCCCGTCGCGGCCGATCACCACTTCGCGCAGCCCCTGTTCCAGCACTGCCGTGCCGATGGACTGGCCGATCAGGGCCGCACTGCGGGCCGTCAGCTCGCTGCCGACCACGCCACGGATGTCATAGGCACGGAACATGCCGGCAGCCAGTTCATCGGCCGGCACCGGTGGCGGTGCCGGCGGCGCGGCCGATGCCGCCTCCGCAGGCGTGGCAGCAGCCATCGCCGTTGCCGGCGGCACCATCGCCAGGCTCTCGCGCAGCGTCGGCCCCTGGTCTTCCTCGGCCACCGCGCGGCGGCGCGGCAGCGATGTGGGCAGCGACGTGGGCAGGCGGCCGCGGCCAACCAGCATCAGCACTGCCACCAGTGCCAGCAGCAGCGCGACGATGGCACCGGAAATCACCCCCAGCCCAAGCGGACCGGCATCCACCGCCGGTACGGCAGCGGCCAGGCGCAACGGGGTACCGGCAATCGGGCGCGCCTGCGCTTCGGCCGTCGAGGACAGGCTGGCATCCCCCTGCACCACCAGGTCGCGCGTGCCCTGGCGCAAGGCCAGGAAACCGGTGCCCGGAGCCTGCACCTGGTCCAGCGGCGCGGTCAGGCGCAGCAGGGGCTGGCGGACATACACCACGGCCGGGCCCTGCGTGCCCAGCGTGACCGGTGCAGCCAGGCCGAGGCGGTTGCCTCCGCCATCACGGACCACGCGCAGCCCGGGCCTGTTCTGGGCGATCGCCGCCTCCAGCAGGGCCAGGCGGGCATAGCCGAACGCGGCCGGGTCGGCATAGCCGGTAGCCAGGTCGGCCGCGAACACATCCACCTGCTCGACACCGCTCCAGCTTTCCCGCAGGGCCAGCGCGGCGCCTGCGGCGTCACCGGCCTGCAGCGCCTGCTGCACGCGCGCAGCCTTGAGCTGACGGCCCAGCTGCGACAGCTGGCCCGAGGCCGCCTGCTGCAGGCCCTGCACGGCGGTATCGCGGGCGCTTTCCAGCGCATCCACGGTCGCCTGCTGGCGCCATTGCTGGACTGCGCCATAGCCGAGCCAGGCCGCCAGCAGCACCAGCAGCAGCGCCAACAGCGACTCCTTGCGTACCCAGGAACGTATCGACTTCGCTGCCGCGCTGTTGTTCATCGTTGCTCCCTGTCAGCGCACTCCGGTGTGGCCGAATCCACCCGTTCCCCGAACGCTGTCGGTGAAAGTATCCACTACCTGCAGGCTGACGCGTGCGATGGGCACCACCACCAGCTGCGCGATGCGGTCGCCCGGTTCGATGGTGAAGGCCTCCCGGCCCCGGTTCCAGACGCTGATCAGCAGGGGGCCCTGGTAATCGGCGTCGATCAGCCCGGTGCCGTTGCCCAGCACGATGCCATGCCGATGGCCCAGCCCTGAACGCGGCAGGATGACCGCACACAGGCCCGGATCGGCGATGTGGATGGCCAGGCCGCTTGGCACCAGCGCGGTATCGCCCGGCTGCAGGGTCAGCGCGGTTTCCAGCGCAGCACGCAGGTCCATGCCGGCGCTGGCTTCGGTGGCATAGGCCGGCAAGGCCCAGCTGTCGCCGAAACGCGGATCGAGCAGTTTCACCTGCAGCGGCTGGGGAAGGTGTGCCTGGGTCATGCCTGGAGCCTCCGCGCGATCAGCGCGAGCAGTTGTGCGGCCAGCTCACGCTTGGTGGTGGCCGGGAAATTCTGTTCGCCATCCTGCCAGTAGGCCGTGGCGGCGTTGTTGTCGCTTTCGAACCCACCGCCACTGATGCCGACCTGGTTGGCGATCACCAGGTCCAGTCGCTTGTCGACCAGCTTGCCCCGCGCGTACTTCTCCACGTCATGGGTTTCGGCGGCGAAGCCGACCACCAGCTTCAGCGACTGGGTCTGCGCGGCCACCTCGGCCAGGATGTCCGGCGTGCGCACCAGCTCCAGCACCAGCGCCTGGCTGCCGGCGGTCTTCTTCAGCTTCTGCGCGGCCACCTGGCGCGGGGTGTAATCGGAGACGGCGGCCGCACCGATATAGATGTCCGCCGGCAGGGCATCGAGCACCGCCTGGCGCATCTGCGCGGCCGAGCGCACATCCACCCGCTGCACGCCGGCCGGCGTGGGCAGGTGCACCGGGCCGCTGACCAGCACCACGTGGGCACCGGCGCGGGCGGCGGCCTCGGCCAGGGCAAAGCCCATCTTGCCGCTGCTGCGGTTGCCGACATAGCGCACCGGGTCGATGTCTTCGTAGGTCGGGCCGGCACTGATGACCAGGCGCAGGCCGCGCAGCTGCGCGCTGGCCGGATCGGGCGCGGCGGTCGCCGCCAGGTTGCCGGCCAGGGCCGCCACGATGTCGTGCGGTTCGGCCAGGCGCCCCGGGCCGGATTCACCTTCGGCCAGCGGGCCGTCGACCGGGCCGATCACCTGCGCGCCACGTTCGCGCAGCAGCGCGACGTTGGCCTGGGTGGCCGGGTGCAGCCACATGCGGTGGTTCATGGCCGGGCACACGGTCAACGGCGCGGTACTGGCCAGGCACAGCGTGCTGACCAGGTCATCGGCATGGCCATGGGCCAGACGGGCCAGCAGGTCGGCGGTACCCGGGGCGACCACGATGCGGTCGGCCCAGCGCGCCAGTTCGATGTGGCCCATGGCCTGTTCGGCGGCGCTGTCCCACAGCGTGGTACGGGTCGGCTGGCCGGACAGGGCCTGGAAGCTGAGCGGGGTGACGAACTGCTGGGCGCCGGCGGTCATGGCCACCTGCACCTGGGCACCGGCGTCGCGCAGGCGTCGCACCAGTTCCAGGGCCTTGTAGGCGGCGATGCCCCCGCCCACGCACAACAACAGTTTCTGGCCATCCAGCGCGCGCGTGGCCGCCGGGGATGCCTTGGGGGAGTCAGCCACCTGGAAATCCTGTGCAAACGAGGGCGCTAGCTTACCCGATGGCCCCCGTCGCCCCGGTGACCGGTGCACATAACCGCAGGCTATCAACTGATGGGCCCGCGTGCAGGGCGGCGGGAAGGCCGGGGCTGACGGCGGTTTCGGATCTTTCTTATACCCCCGGCGCGGCGGGATTCGCAGAATCCTGCTGGTGCCCTGCATCGGCGCGTGCAGTCGTTTTCCAAGGAGCCAGCGTGCAACCCCGCATCATCATCGCCGACGATCACCCCGTGGTCCTGCACGGCGTCCGCATCGTGCTCGAACGCCAGCAGATGCAGGTGGTCGCCAGTGCCGGCGACGGCCCGGCCCTGCTGTCCCTGCTGGCGCAATGCGACCCTGGCGATTACGACGTGCTGCTGACCGACCTGTCCATGCCCGGCGACGGCCCGGACGGCGCGCAGCTGCTGCAGGCCGTGCGTACCCGGCACCCGGCGCTGCCGGTGGTGGTACTGACCGGCGTGCGCCACCCGGACGTCCTCGGCGGCCTGCTGCGCGAGGGCGTGCTGGGCCTGGTGGACAAGACGGCCGACTTCATCGAACTGCCGCAGGCCCTGCGCGCGGCGATGGCCGGGCAGCTGCACGTGTCGCGTGGACTGCGGGCGCACCTGCAGGCGCGCGACCTGCACCCCCGGCGCGAACCGGCCTCCCTGTCCGCACGCGAATGCGAGGTGCTGGACCTGCTGGCGCAGGGACTGAGCATCAATGCCATCGCCGACCACTGCGGGCGCAGCCCCAAGACCATCAGCCGGCAGAAATCCGAAGCCAAGCGCAAGCTGGGGCTGTGCAACAACCAGGAACTGTTCGACTACCTGCGTGGCCGGGGGCGCTGACCCACAGCCACCTGCGGCGTTCCCCGATGGGAAGCGGGAACAGGCCGGCGCAAGCTATGCCCATGCCCATCCATGACTGGCCCGAAGGGGAACGCCCCCGCGAAAGACTGCTGGCCCGGGGCCCGGCCGCCTTGTCCGATGCCGAGCTGCTGGCCCTTTTCCTGGGGTCGGGAACCGGTGGCCGCGACGCGGTACAGACCGCCCGCGAACTGCTGGGCGCGCATGGCCCGCTGCGCACCCTGCTCGACCGCAATGCCGGCGAACTGACCCGCCTGCCCGGCCTGGGCCCGGCGCGCAGCTGCACCCTGGTGGCCGGGCTGGAACTGGCCAAGCGCCACCTGGCCGCCCGGCTGGAACAGGGCGAGCCGGCGTGCACGCACCCCGCCCTGGTCGGCCGCTTCCTGCAGCAGCACCTGCGGGCCCGGCCCCAGGAGGTGTTCAGCGTGCTGTTCCTGGACAACCAGCACCGCCTGCTGGCCTGCGAAGACCTGTTCCACGGCACGATCAACGCGGCAGCCGTCTACCCGCGCGAGGTGGTGCGGCGGGCACTGGTGCTCAACGCGGCGGCGGTCATCGTCAGCCACAACCATCCTTCCGGCGATCCGGAACCCTCCCAGGCCGATGAGCAGCTCACCCGCGAACTGCAGCATGCCCTGGACCTAGTCGATGTCCGCCTGCTGGACCACTTCGTGGTGGGGGAAGGCACGCCGGTATCGTTCGCCGAACGGGGGCTGCTGTCACAACGGCAATCGCGGCTGTTCAGGTAGGTCGGCCGGGCCGGCCATGGCCTGCCCGGTCAGGGCCGAGCCGGCCAGCGGGCCGCTTCTGGGCTAAAATGGGCGATTCCGCCGCTCATTCACACAGCAGGCCTCGTGAAAAATCTCCTCCGCGCCCTCATCGGCCAAGGCATCGAAGCCTTGCGCGCCAATGGCACCCTGCCGGCCGATACCCTGCCGCCGGACTTCGTGGTCGAGCGCCCGAAGACCCGCGAACATGGCGATTTCGCCACCAACGCGGCCATGCTGCTGGCCAAGGCCGCGCGCAGCAACCCGCGTGCGATCGCCCAGGCGCTGGTCGAAGCGCTGCCGCGCAGCGAAGACGTGAGCAAGGTCGACATCGCCGGCCCGGGCTTCATCAATTTCCATCTGGCCCCGGCCGCATACCAGCGTGAAGCCGCGCTGGTGCTCAAGGAAGGCCATGACTATGGCCGCAACCTGTCCGGCAACGGCCGTACCGTGGGCGTGGAATACGTGTCGGCCAATCCGACCGGTCCGCTGCATGTCGGTCATGGCCGCGCGGCGGCGATCGGCGACTGCATCGCACGCGTGCTTGATGCCAATGGCTGGAACGCCAAGCGCGAGTTCTACTACAACGACGCCGGCGTGCAGATCGAGAACCTGGCCCTGTCGGTGCAGGCGCGTGCGCGCGGCATCGCCCCGGACCAGGACGGCTGGCCGGAAAACGGCTACCGCGGCGAGTACATCGCCGATGTCGGCCGTGCCTACCTGGCCGGTGCCAGCGTCGAACTGGAAGGCACCACCGTGGTGGGAGCCAAGGACCCGCAGGATCTGGACGCGATCCGCCGCTTTGCCGTGGCCTACCTGCGCAACGAGCAGAACCTGGACCTGGCCGCGTTCGGCGTGGATTTCGACATCTACTTCCTGGAAAGCTCGCTGTATGCCGATGGCAAGGTGGCCGAAGCGGTCGCCAAGCTGCAGGCCTCCGGCCACACCTACGAGGAAGGCGGCGCGCTGTGGCTGCGCAGCACCGAGTTCGGTGACGACAAGGACCGCGTGATGCGCAAGTCCGACGGCACCTTCACCTACTTCGTGCCGGACGTGGCCTACCACCTGTCCAAGTGGCAGCGTGGCTACGAACGCGCCATCACCGAGCTGGGCGCGGACCACCACGGTTCGCTGGCCCGCGTGCTGGCCGGCCTGCAGGCGCTGGAAGTGGGCATCCCCAAGGGCTGGCCGGAATACGTGCTGCACCAGATGGTCACCGTCATGCGCGGCGGCGAGGAAGTGAAGCTGTCCAAGCGTGCCGGCAGCTACTTCACGCTGCGCGACCTGATCGAGGAAGCCGGCCGCGATGCCACCCGTTGGTTCCTGATCGCGCGCAAGCCCGATTCGCAGCTGACCTTCGATATCGACCTGGCCCGCCAGCAGAGCAACGACAACCCGGTGTTCTACGTGCAGTACGCGCACGCCCGCGTGTGCAGCCTGCTGCGCCAGGCCACGGAAAAGGGCATCACCCATTCGCCGAGCGCGGGCCTTGCCGGCCTGCCGACGCTGGATGACGAAGCCTCGCTGTGGCTGATGGTGGAGATGTCGCGCTACCCGGAAATCGTCGAATCGGCCGGCAGCCTGCTCGAACCGCACGTGATCGCGCAGTACCTGCGTGAATTGGCACATGCCTTCCACACGTGGTATCAGAGCAAGAAGATCCTCGAACTGGACCAGGCCGAACTCGACGCGCGCCTGGCCCTGGCCAACGCCGCGCGCCAGGTGCTGGCCAACGGCCTTGACCTCCTGGGCGTTGGTGCCCCGGAAAAAATGTAAGTCTCAGGAGACGTAGTACACATGGCAGCACGACGCGGCAAAAGCCAGGCACGGCGCAACAGCGGCAGCCAGGGCACACCCGGATGGGTGTGGCTGGTGGCCGGCGTGGCGATCGCGGCAGTGGTATTCCTGGCAGCGCCGAACCTGTTCAAGGGTGAAGGCGATGGCTTCCTGCGCGCCGGCCCGCAGCCGAACCCGAACGCGCAGCCGGCGCCGGTCGCCGACGGCGAAGCCGATGGCGGCAACGCCCCGGCCACCGCCCCGGCCAAGCCCGCCGAGCCGACCAAGCCTGCAGCGACGCAGTACGACTTCTACACCCTGCTGCCCGGCAAGGAAGTGGAAATGTCCGATGCCGAGCTGGCCGCCAGCGCACGCGCCGAAGAACAGCGCAAGGCCAAGGCTGAAGCGCAGCGCGCGCAGGCTGCCCTGGACGGCAGGCCGGTGCCGCCGGCCGCCGTGGCCACGGCCCCCGCAGCCAGTACGGCGCCGGCCACCAGTACCCCGGCCGCCACGCTGCCGGCCCCGGTGAGCGAACGCCCGGCACCGGCCAGCACCGCGGCAACCACCACGGCCACCACCACGCCCAGCCGCCATGACGCCGCACCGGCCACCCCGGCGCAGGCCACGCCGGCCGCGACGGCACCGGCCGACAACGCCCGCTACATCCTGCAGGCCGGCGCGTTCGGTGCCTCCGGCGATGCCGAGGCGACCAAGGCCAAGCTGGCGATGATGGGCCTGGCCGCGCGCGTGGAATCGGCGCAGATCAACGGCAAGATGGTCTACCGCGTGCGCATGGGGCCTTACGGCAGCGCCAGCGAGCTGGCCGAAGCCAAGCAGAAGCTCGATGGCACGGGCCTGCAGGCGATGGCGATCAAGGCCCAGTGAGCCTTGCGGCCTGAACGGAAAAAGCCGGGCAATGCCCGGCTTTTTCTTTGCGCGTGGCGCCGCGCCCGGCCCGTGGCGGCAGTTACCCTTCGCGGGCGACCTGGAACCCGGCAAACGACTGGCTGACCGGCATCAGTTCCAGCCGGTTGATGTTCAGGTGTGGCGGCAGGGTGGCCACCCAGAAGATCTGCTCGGCGATGTCCTCGGCCGTCATCGGGTTCGCACCGGCATAGAGCTTGTCCGATGCCGCCTGGTCACCGTGGGTGCGCACGACGGTGAATTCGGTCTCGGCCATGCCCGGCTCGATCGTGGTCACGCGCACGCCGGTGCCATGCAGGTCCGAACGCAGGCCCAGCGAGAACTGGCTGACGAAGGCCTTGGTGCCGCCGTAGGCGTTGCCACCCGGGTACGGGTACACGCCGGCCACCGAGGAAATGTTGATGATCGCCCCCTTGCGCTGCACCAGTTGCGGCAGCAGGCGATGGGTCAGCGTGACCAGGGCGGTGACGTTGGTGTCGATCATGGTGCGCCAGTCCTGCAGGTTGGCACTCTGCGCGGGCGCGGTGCCCTGGGCCAGGCCGGCGTTGTTGACCAGCAGGTCGATCTCGCCGAAGGCCGGCGGCAGGGCCAGCAGGGCCGCTTCCATCGCGATCGGGTCGCGCACGTCGAACACCGCCGCATGCACGATGTCCGCGCCATAGGCCGCGACCAGCGGCTGCAGGCGTTCGGCACGACGGCCCGTGGCGATCACCTTCCAGCCCGCCTTGGCGAAGCGGTGGACGGCGGCGGCACCGAAGCCGGAAGTGGCGCCGGTAATCAGGACGGTACGGCTCATCAAGCTACTCCGTGGGATGCAGGCAACCATTCTGGCACTGTCGGCCGCTGCCTGTATTGCCGCGGGCGGCCCGCCGGCCACCACGCAGGGGGTACCGCCGTCACCGGTACAATGGCGCCATGATCAACAACGATGTCCTGCGCAGCCTGCGCTATTCCATGGACCTGGCCGATGGCCATGTCGTTTCGCTGTGCCAGCTGGCCGACCCCGCCTTCAGCGTGACCACCGACGAGGTGAAGGGCTGGCTGCACCGCGAGGACGAGCCCGGCCATCTGCCCTGCCCCGATGCCGCACTGGCGCACTTCCTGGACGGGCTGATCATCCACCTGCGTGGCCGCGACGAAAGCCAGCCGCTGCGGCCGGTGGAGACCCGCCTGGACAACAACCTGATCCTGAAGAAGCTGCGGGTAGCGTTCCAGCTGCGCGACGTGGACCTGATGGAGATCTTCGCCGCCGCCGGCTTCCGTGCGTCCAAATCGGAGGTGGGGGCCCTGTTCCGCCAGCCCGGCCATGCCAACTACCGCCGCTGCCTGGACCAGATGCTGCGCAACTTCCTCAAGGGGCTGAGCCTGCGCCTGCGGCGCTGAGCAGGTCCTGCAGGAACGCCTGCGCGGCCGGGGTCGGCACGCGCTGCCAGACCAGGTGCACGCGCCGCCGTGGCGTGGGCTGCAGGGCGATGCGTGCTACGCCGCTGAAGCCTTCGGCGATGGACAGCGGCACGATGCCCACGGCCAGGCCATGGCGCACGATGCGCTCGACCAGTTCCAGGTGGCTGACCTCGAAACGCACCGGATGGGGCAGATTGGCCGCTGCGAACGCATCGTCGGTCTGCCGCCGCGCGCCGGTGCCCTGCGGGAAATCAACCAGGGCCTGGTCCACCAGCGCCTGCAGGGGCAGCCGCTTGCGCCCGGCCAACGGGTGCTGCGGCGCCATCACCGCGACCAGCGCTTCTTCCTGCAGCACGCGATGGCAGACGCCTTCGATGCTGGCCGAGGGCGCCAGCCCCACCAACGCGATATCCAGCTGGCGGTCACGCACCTGGGCGATCAATGTTTCGCTCTTGTCCATGCGCAGCTGGAATTCCACCTGCCGGTAGCGCTGCTGGAAGCCGGCCAGCAGTGCCACCACGTCGATGCCGGTCAGTGAGGAAATCTGGCCTACCGCCAGCGTACCGCGCACCTGGCCGATGCTGGCGGCCACGTCCGCACGCAGGTGGCGCACGCTGGCCAGTACCTGCCGCGCATGCACCAGCAGGGCCTCACCGGCGGGCGTGGCGCGCACCTGGCGCGGCAGCCGCTCGAACAACGGCGCGCCCAGTTCCTGCTCCAGGTGGGCGATCTGGTGGCTCAACGCCGACTGCACCACGTGGCAACGGGCCGCAGCCCGGGTGAAGTTGCCTTCCTCGGCCAGCGCCACGGCGAATTCGAGCTGCTTGAGGTTCACGCCAACATCTCATTTCAAGATGACAGGGATGATGATGATTCATTTCCATCATCGCTGGCCAGCGCCGACACTGTGCGGCCCCCTGTTGTGCTGGTATGCCCCATGGATCCGACCCCGCTGCCGTCCCTGCACCGCTGGCAGGTGCTGCTGATGGCCTTCGCCACCGGCGTTGCCGTGGCCAGCAACTACTACGCCCAGCCCTTGCTGCACACGATGGCCGGGCAGTTCGGCGTGCCGTTCGGCCAGATCGGCATCGTGGTTACCGCAGCCCAGCTCAGCTACGCGGCCGGGTTGATCCTGCTGGTGCCGCTGGGCGACCTGTTCGAGCGGCGCCGGCTGATCGTGGTGATGTCGCTGCTGTCGGCGTGCGGCCTGGTGATCAGCGCACTGGCGCCCAGCCTGCCCTGGTTGCTGCTGGGCACGGCGCTGACCGGCCTGTTCTCGGTGGTGGCGCAGGTGCTGGTGCCGTTCGCGGCCACGCTGGCCGAACCGCAGCATCGCGGGCGGGTGGTCGGCACGCTGATGAGCGGGCTGCTGCTGGGCATCCTGCTGGCGCGTACGGTGGCCGGCGGCATTTCCAGCCTGGGCAGCTGGCGCTGGGTGTACGCCGTGGCCGCCGTGGTGCTGGTGTCCACCACGCTGGCGCTGTGGCGCGGGCTGCCGCGCTTCCGCCACGGTGCCGGGCTGGGCTACTTCGCGCTGCTGCGCTCGATCGGCACGTTGTTCGCGCGTGAACCGGTGTTCCGCCACCGCACGCTGCTGGGCGCGTGCAGCTTCGCCATGTTCGCCATGTTCTGGACGCCGCTGGCGTTCCTGCTGGCCCAGCACCCCTATGGCTACACCGATGCGACCATCGGCCTGTTCGGCCTGGTCGGGGCCGCCGGCACGCTGGCGGCCGGCATCGCCGGGCGCATGGCCGACCGGGGCCAGAGTGGCCGTGCCACCGCCATCGCCCTGGTGCTGCTGCTGGCTTCGTGGCTGCCACTGGGCGTGGCCACGCATTCGCTGGCCGCGCTGCTGGTCGGCGTGCTGGCGCTGGACCTGGCCGCGCAGCTGCTGCACGTGAGCAACCAGAACGTGGTCTACGCGCTGCAGCCCGATGCCCGCAACCGCCTCAACGCCGGCTACATGACCGGCTACTTCATCGGCGGTTCGCTGGGTTCGCTGCTGTCGGCACAGGTGTACCAGCGCTTCGGCTGGACCGGCGTGTGCCTGGCCGGGGCCAGCGTCGGCGTGCTGGCCCTGCTGCTGTGGCTGCCTGGCGCGCTGCGCGCGCGCCAGGCGGCGGCCAAGGCCTAGAAGCTGCCCTGCAGGGCCAGTTCGAAGCGGCCACCGGCCGCGCCGGGGAACAGGCGGCGGGCGGCGTTGTCGGTGTCATGCACGGTGGCACGCAACTCCCAGGTCGGGGTCAGCGTGGCGATCGCGCTGAGCTGGCCATGGGTGTAGTCCGGGCCCTGCGCCGCGTCGAGCCAGTAGTGGCCCACCGCCGCTTCCAGGCGCAGCTTCTGCCCCAGCGGCAGGCGGGCGCCCAGCAGGCCGTAGGTGCCGCGGTGGCCACCGGCCAGCGCGTCGCTGGAATGGGCCACCTGCAGCCAGGCGTACTGGCGCCAGCTCAGGGTGGCGCTGCCTTCGGTCCAGTCCAGGCGGCGACCGGTGCCCGGGTACAGGTACCGGGTCAGGTTGACGTCCACGTTCCAGTCCGTCGCCAGCGCACCGGACCAGCCAGCCACCAGATCGAACTCGGTGTGGGCGCCGTTGTCCGGCTTGAACGACACGTTCGAGCCCCAGCCACTGGCATACCAGCCGTGGCTGGACACCTTCACGCCGGCCTGCGCGGCCGGGTCACCATCGCTCTGCGTGCTGCCACGCCACACATAATCGCTGGTCAGCGTGGCATTGCCGCTGACCTGCACCTGCGCCTGTGCGCTCCCGGCGCACAGCGCCACTGCCAGCGCGGCGATCACCGCCACGCGCTTCCCCTGGGTCTTCACTTCAGTCCATCCACGTCGAAAAAGCGGCCTCGCCGCCGAGGACGGCAGTGTCGGGGCGGCGGCCGTAACGAATCGATGGCGCAGGTGCGGCCCTCGCGCAAAAACCGCGTAAAGCCTCCGCGCAGGGGCGCGGTATCATGCGTGCCTGTTCAATGGAGCCGCAGCGTGGAAGCCATCCTGACCCCGGTATCGATCGGTGAGCTGATCGACAAGATCACCATCCTGGAAATCAAGGCCGAGCGCATCGGCGACGCCACCAAGCTGGCCAATGTGCGTACCGAACTGGACGGGCTGCTGCCGCTGCTGGCCGCCCAGCTGCAGGCGCAGCCGTCGCTGGGCACGCTCAAGGAGGCGCTGAAGGCCATCAACGAGCGCATGTGGGACATCCAGGACGCGCTGCGCGAGAAGGAAGCCGCCCAGCAGTTCGATGATGCCTTCATCCAGCTCGCGCGCGGGGTGTACGGCACCAACGGTGAACGCGTGCAGGTGAAGAACGAGATCAACCGTGTCGCCGGTTCGGCACTGGTGGAAGAAAAGCAGTACCAGGGCGAGTAAGCCGGCCGCTCAGCCGGCAGGCAGCAGGTGGCGGATCTGGAACAGGTCGCCATCGGTACGGATGCCCAGCTTGCGATAGGCCGACTTCTTCTGCGTGCTGATGGTGCTGGCGGCACGCCCGAGCGTACGCGCCATGTCGCTGGTGCGGTGGCCGCGCAGCACCAGCCGCACCACTTCATGCTCGCGCATGCTCAGCGGCGCCAGCCCATGCTGCCAGCGCTGCGTGCGCGAGCGCCCCAGCTGGGCACGCATTTCCGCCGGCACGAACCGCCCCCCCCGTACCACCACGTCCACGGCGCGCAGCAGGGTCTCGGCCGGCGCGGACTTGGACAGGAAGCCGCGCGCGCCCGCTTCCAGCGCCATGGCCACGGTACTGGCATTGCAGTGCGCCGACAGCACCAGGATGGGCAGCGCGGGCCAACGCCGCGACAGCAGGCGCAGGAAACGCATGCCATCGCATGGCATGTCCAGCGGCAGCACATCCACCACCAGCAGATCGATGTCGTGCGGCTGCCTGAGCAGTGCGCGCAGCAGGCCTCGGCCATGCCCATAGCTGCCTTGCAGCTGCACGCCGGGTTGCTGGCACAGCACCACTTCCAGCCCTCGGCGCAGGACGGGATGAGGATCGAGCAGCGCCAGCCGCCTGCGCAGAGGCGTTATGGGCGTTGCGGACATGGGGAGTTGCGGCATCGGCGCATTCCTGCGACGCGGGGCCTTCACCCTAGGCGGCGCCAGCGCGCGGCGGAATCCAATTCATTGCATTGCACCCGGCAGGGTCAGGCGGCGCTCAGATGCCTTAACGCATGGCGTACCTGCCATGACGCAACAGGCCCGGCATGGGCCGGGCCTGTTGCAGGTCACGCGGCACCCTGGGGTGCCATGGGCCGTCTTACCAGCTGAAGCGCGGGCCAACGGTGTATTCCTTGTCACCGTGGCGGTTCATCTTCAGTTCGCCGTTCAGGCCCCAGTTCTGGTTCAGCTTGACCTGGCCACCGATGCGGCCGTACCACTGGCCATCCGGGTTCACGCCGTGCTTCTTGGCGTAGTCTTCATAGCCGACCATGCCGTAGACCTCGGCGTGCGGACCGAAAGCGGTGCGGATGCCGGCTTCAGCGCTGTAGCCGTTGAAATCCAGGCCGTGCTTCGGGTCGAGCTTCTGGTAAGCCACGCGGGCCACGAAGTCGGTCGCGTTGGCGATTTCCTGGTTGTAGCCCACGCCCACCTTCCACTGGTCCAGCTTCAGGTTGGTGTGGTCGATTTCCTGGCGGCTGTATTCGCCGAAGGCGTGGAAGTTCGGCAGGAAGCCGTAGGAACCCTTGACGCCCCAGCCATCGGCCTTGAACGCATCGGAGTCGGTCTTGGCGTAGTCGGCTTCAGCGTAGTTGTAGGACAGGTTTTCTGCGGCCGAAGCAGCGAACGGCAGGGCAGCGGCCAGGGCCAGGGCGATCAGCGAAGTCTTCATGGGGGTACACCTTTCTTTCTTATGGTGTGCAGCAGGGTGGGAGCCCGCGCTGCAACGGAAATGTAAATTCTCCGTTATCCGCCCGAACGCTCCCTGAAAACCCCGGACTTCGCATTCCTGAATTTTTTGGCTTGATTCAGGCTGTTTCTGGCATACGCGCGCGCTTTGCGCATGCCTCCTTTCAACGACCTTTCCCGTGCACGCGGCATGCCACGCTGCCGTACAGCCAGCACTGGCGTGCCCTGGATGATGCTCCGCACCGTGACGCTGGACCGCCGCCATGTTCTGCTGCGCGTGCCCATCCGCAACAGGACGTTGCCATGCCCCACCCGCTGTCGTGCATCCGAAGGTCCCTTGGAATACTGGTTTTCCTGCTGGCCAGCCCTGCCGCGCATGCATTGGATGCCGCGGCTTACCAGCAGGCCGAGCGCGTGCATGACACGCGCCTCCGCAGCGTGCTGCGCAACACCAGTGTGCACCCTGTCTGGCTGGCCGACGGCCGGTTCTGGTATGAACGCCAGGACGCATCCGGGCGCAGCGAGCCGGTGCTGGTCGATCCGGCCCGGGCAGCACGCCAGGTCCTGTTCGATGCCGACCAGCTGCGGGCGGCCATCACCGCGCTGGTCGCGGCGCCGCAGCAGCTGCGCACGCTCGATGTACAGCCCGATGGGCCGGGCCTGCGCCTGCGCCTGGGCGATGGACGGCAGACCGTCATGTGCCTGTGGCCGCAACGCCGATGCCATCCTGACACCCTGCCGGCCACGCCGGCCGATGCACTGCCCTCGCCCGATGGCACGGCCTGGGTGCAGGTGCATGGGCATGATCTGTGGCTGCACCGCGTCGATGCTCCGGCGCAGCCGCTCAGCCGTGGCGGAAGCGAAGGCAACGGCTACGGCACGCTGCCCGATTTCGCCCTGCGTGGCCTTCCGCGCCGGGCCGGCAGGCTGCCGTTGCCGCCGTTCGCCACCTGGTGGGCACCACAGGGCACCGTACTGTTCGGCGTGCGCTACGACGAACGGGCACTGCGGGATTACCCCTACCTGGAAAGTGCACCGGCCACCGGTGCCAGGCCCATCGTGCACACCGTCAAACTGGGTCTGCTGGGCGATCGCGAGCAGGTCCGGCAGGCATGGTTCGTGCTGGATGCCCGCAGCGGCCAGCAGCGTGACATCGCCGTGCCCGACGGCTGGCATGTGCTGACCGAAGCCGGCCCGCTGGGATGGGACAACGGCAAGGTCTATACCGCCATCGTGTCCGCCACGCCCCCTGCGCGGCTTCGCCTGGTGGAGATCGACCTGCACAGCGGTGGCCTGCGCACGGTGCTGGAGGAACGCAGCGACACCCGCGTGCAGCTGAACCTGTACACCTACAACCGCCCGGCCGTCGCGGTCCTGCCGGGGCAGGACACCCTGGTCTGGTTTTCGCAGCGTGATGGCTGGGGCCATCTCTATCGCGTCCGCCTGTCCGATGGTGCCGTTCTTGGGCAGATCACCCGGGGCGACTGGGCGGTCCGCGATCTGGTCGGCGTCGATCCGGCCACCGGCCTGCTCTATTTCACCGCCGGTGGCGTGGAGGGCGGCGACCCCTACGTCCGGGGGCTGTACCAGGTAGCACTGGCAGGAGGCCCGGTACGACGGCTTGGGCAGGACACGGGTGACCACGCTGTGGATGCCGGTACCGGCCCCTTGTTCGGCGCGCGGCCGCCGCGTGCGCTGGCACCGGATGGACACAGCCTCATCGATACCGTCTCCCGCCTGGACCAGGCCCCGCTGACCGTGCTGCGGTCCACCCAGGACGGGCGCCAGCTGCTGGAGCTGGAGCAGACCGACCCCACCCCGGCCCTTTCGGCAGGCTGGCGCCCTCCCCGGCGCGAGCGCCTGCTGGCCGCCGATGGGCACACGCCGATCCATGCCACGGTCTTTTTCCCGAAGGACTACCGCGACGACGGGCGGTTCCCGATCATCGACGCGATGTACGGTGGTGTATTCACCCACAACGCACCCGTCAGCTTCACCGAGGCCGTTTCGGCACAGAATCCGGTGTCACGCGCAAGCCTGGCGGCATTGGGCTTCGTGGTGGTGACCATCGATGGGCGCGGTACCGCCGGCCGCGACAAGGCCTTCCACGACAGCAGCTTCCTGCAGGGTGCGGACCTGCAGCTGGATGACCACGTGGCCGCCATCGGGCAGCTGGCCCAGCGCTACCCGGGCATCGATCTGCAGCGCGTGGGCATCTATGGCCATTCCTTCGGCGGCTACAGTGCTGCACGTGCCCTGCTGCGCCACCCGGACTTCTACCGCGTGGCCGTTGCCTCGGCGGGCAGCCACAACTTCCAGGGAATTTACGGCGGGGCCGTGCACGGCATGGACCGCCTGATCGGCGGGGTGGTACCGGCCGCGGCAATGGCCGGCGGCGTGCCGGCCCCGTTCGACCGGCTCGACAACACGGCCCTGGCCGAGCACCTGCGGGGCCACCTGCTGCTGGCCTACGGTGATCTGGACGAGAACGCGCCACCGGCGCAGACGCTGCAGCTGGCTGCGGCACTCAACCGCGCCAACCGTGACTACGACCTGCTCTACCTGGCCGGGCAGGACCACGAGCTGTTCCGCAATGACGCGTACTTCACGCGCCGGATGTGGGACTACTTCGTGCGCCACCTCGCCGGTGGCGACCCACCGGATTACCGGTTGGCGCCGTTTCCGGGTGGTCCTGGCTGAACAGGCTGCCACGGGTTGTCGATTCCGCGCTCCCGGGTTCGTCGGGTAGATGAAGGCCGTGCCCCCTGCACGGCCAGGCAGGAGACAGACGATGCACTACATCGATGGATTCGTGCTGGCGGTTCCCACCGCCAACAAGCAGGCGTTCCTGGACCACGCCAATACCGGCGATTCGGTGTTCCTGGAATTCGGCGCACTGCGCGTGCTGGAGTGCTGGGCCGATGACGTGCCACACGGGCAGGTCACCGACTTCTTCCGGGCCGTGCAGGCACAACCGGACGAGACCGTGGTGTTTTCCTGGATCGAATGGCCGGACAAGGCCACCCGCGATGCAGGCATGGCGAAAATGATGGAAGACCCACGCCTGGACCCGAAGGTCAACCCGATGCCGTTCGACGGCAAGCGGATGATCTACGGAGGGTTCGTGCCGGTGGTGGAACAGGTGCGCTGATTCGCTCGCTCAGCGCGGTGCAGGATCATCCTCGGCCGCATGGCCGGCGCCCAGCGCGGCGCCGGCACCCAGGCCCATGCCTGCCCCCATGCCCCCCGCACCACCTCCGCCACCGGCCCGGCCCGCCTTGCCATCCCCCTCCCCGGCACCGCGCGCCTTTGCACCCCCACCGCTGACCGGGCGCGTCGGCCCTTGGCAGGGAATCTCCAGGTCCGGCGGTACCGGAGCCAGATCCAGTGCCTGGCGGATGAAATCACGCAGCGATACCACCAGCGCGTGGGTGTGCACGGCACGCCCCTGTGCCAGCTCGGTGGCGGCACGTGCCGCCAGGCGGACCTGCTCATCCGTGCCCAACAGCAGGATGTCCGACAGCGCGGCTTCCACCGCGTCGCGGATGCGCCGTGCACGGTCCGAGCCGGGCCCGGGCACACCGTGCGCCGGCGCCCGCGCACGCAGGTCGCGCAGGTGGCTGGGGTCCACGCCCAGCTCGCCGGTGAAGGAACCGCCCAGGGTCTTGTAGGCCGCCATCAGGGTGCGCAGCCGTTCGTTGATCTGGCGGTTTTCGCGCTCGCGGCGCTGCTGCAGGGTCTGCATCACCAGCAGGCGGATGCCCACGCCCAGCAGGGTGATCAGTACCAATCCCGCCAGCGTGGATACCACTGCCTGCCAGGAACTGAAATCGAGACCGCGCATGCCCGTCGCCTGTCATGGGAACCCGGCCCATGGTGCCCGAAGCGATGTCGGCAGGGTGCGCAGGAAAGCCCACGCCCGCGTGGGGCGGGGCCGGCAACCCCTGCCGCGCGGCGGCGGCAGGGGCGCGGTGCAGCTTACTTGCGGGCGCGCTTGGCGACGGCCTTCTTGGCCGGAGCCTTCTTGGCGGCGACCTTCTTCAGCGGCGCGGCCTTCTTGGCAACGGTCTTCTTGGCAACGACCGCCTTCTTGCCGACGGTCTTCTTGGCGACCGCCGCCTTCTTGCCGACGGCCTTCTTGGCAACGACCGCCTTCTTGGCGACGGTCTTCTTGGTCACGGCGACCTTCTTGCCAACGGTCTTCTTGGCCACGGCGGCCTTCTTGCCGACGGTCTTCTTGGCAACGACGGCCTTCTTGCCGACGGTCTTCTTGGCCACCGCGGCCTTCTTGGCAACGGCCTTCTTGGCCACGGCGACCTTCTTGCCGACGGTCTTCTTGGCCACTGCCGCCTTCTTGGCAACAGTCTTCTTGGTGGTGGCAACCTTCTTGGTGGCGGCCTTCTTCACCGCAGCAACCTTCTTGCCAGCGGCCTTGGTGGTCTTCTTGGCAGCAGCTGCCTTCTTGGCCACGGCCTTGGTGCCCGCCGCCTTCTTCTTGGCCACTTCCTTCTTCAGGGCAGCGGCTTCGGCCTTGGCGTTCTTCTTGGCGGTTTCCAGCTTCTGCTTGGCCTTGGCCAGGGTCTTGCCGACCGACTTGGCGGCCTTGCCGGCCTTCTTGGCAACGGTCTTTTCGACCTTGGCCACGGCCTTCTTGGCCTTGGCCACGCCGGTGGTGGCGGCCTTGCGGGCGCGCTTGACGGTCTTCTTCGCCGCGGTCACCGCGTCTTCGGCGGCGTGGGCGATGGTTTCGCCAACGTTGGTGGCGGCTTCTTTCACGTTCTCGACAGCGTCGGTCACAACCGACACACCATTACCGTTGCTCATGATGCCCTCCTGGGGGCGTAGATGTTCAAAACGGGGCGATGCTATACCGACAATTGCGATCGTGGAACGGGTCACATCCTACGCCGTATTGGCGTGCCAGCGGTGACACCACGCCGACACCGCCCGCGCCCTGCCACCGCCCTGCACGAAATGCCTTTTTTAAAGCACTCTGCTGCAACCACGCGCGCGCCTGCGTGGTACGGCGCGGCCACGGTTGCCGGCACCGGCGTGGTGACGCCGGCACGCGACCTGCCACGTGCCGGAAGGTAAAAATGCGCAGGACGCGGCACCCCGGCCCGCGCAGCCGCGCCACCCGGATTGCGCCGATGGAGCGCCGTCCCGCTCGCCATCGCCGGCATGACGCCCGGTTTTTCATGGGACATTTATCCGGCCCGCGACACACTCATTCAGCATGTTCTACCGTAGAGGCCATCGGCCTCTGTCACGGCCCTCCCTTTTTCCGCCTGCGAATCCTTCCCATGCGACCGATTCCCACCCTGCTCACGCTTGCACTGGCCGCTGCCTTCGGCGGCTTCGTGGCCACCGGCATCAATGCCCACCTGGACAACCGCGCCGCGGCAGCCACCCTGGCCATTCCCACCAGCGGCGCGCTGCCGGCATCGGTGGCCGGCCAGCCCGTGCCTTCGCTGGCGCCCATGCTGGAACAGGCCATGCCCGCCGTGGTCAGCGTCAACACCAAGCAGGTGGTGCGGGTACGCAACCCGTTCTTCAACGATCCGTTCTTCCGCCGCCTGTTCCCGGACATCCCGCAGGACCGCATCAATGAATCCCTCGGCTCGGGCGTCATCATCGATGCCACCAAGGGCCTGGTGCTGACCAACCACCACGTCATCGAGAACGCCGACGACGTGCAGGTGACCCTGGCCGACGGGCGCACGGTGAAGGCCGAGTTCCTGGGTTCGGACCGCGATACCGACATCGCGCTGATCCGCATTCCCGCCGACAAGCTGACCGCGCTGCCGCTGGGCAACAGCGACCAGCTGCGCGTGGGCGACTTCGTGGTGGCCATCGGCAATCCGTTCGGCTTCACCCAGACGGTCACCTCCGGCATCGTCTCGGCGGTGGGGCGCAGCGGCATCCGCGGGCTGGGCTACCAGAACTTCATCCAGACCGATGCGTCGATCAACCCCGGCAATTCCGGTGGCGCGCTGGTCAACCTGTCCGGCCAGCTGGTCGGCATCAACACCGCCAGCTTCAACCCGCAGGGCAGCATGGCCGGCAACATCGGCCTGGGCCTGGCCATTCCGTCCAACCTGGCGCGCAACGTGGTCGAGCAGCTGGTGACCAAGGGCGAAGTGGTGCGCGGCACGCTGGGCATCGAAAGCCAGAACCTCACCCCGCAGCTGGCGCAGGGCCTGGGCCTGACCGAAATCCGCGGCGCGCTGGTGACCCGCGTGCTGGCCGGTTCCGGCGCGGCAGCAGCAGGCGTGCGCCAGGGCGACCTGGTGGTGATGGCCAACGGCCAGCGCGTGGACAGCGCCGAAGCGCTGCACAACATCGAAGGGCTGGCGGCCGTCGGCAGCACCCTGACCCTGGACGTGCGCCGCGATGGCAAGCCGCTGCAGCTCAAGGCCACGCTGAAGGAGCAGGCACGCGCAGTCACCGGCGACACCCTGGACCCGCGCCTGTCCGGGGCGACCTTTGCCGACCTGCCCGAATCGCTGCGCCAGTCCGGCATCGATGGCGTGCTGGTCAGCGATGTGCGCCGAGGCAGCCGCGCGGCCACCTCGGGCCTGCTGGCCGGCGACATCATCACCGCCGCCAGTGCCGGCGAATTCACCGACCTGGCCAGCTGGCGCGCCAACTTCCAGCGCCGCCCCGAGCAGCTGGTGCTGCGCATCGTGCGCAACAATGGCCAGCAGCAGGGCCAGCTGGTGATGCGCTGAACGCACGGTGCTGACACCCCCTATACCTGGGGGGTGGTATTGCTGCACGTCCTGGCCGACGATCGACCCGACGGCATTCCCCCTCGCCCCATCGCAACTGGAGATATTCGATGAGCCCGACCAATACCGAGAACCTGAAGGAACACCTGGGTGAAGCCGGTTCGCACCTGAAGCAGGCCGCCAGCGCGGCGGGCGGTGCGATCAAGGGTGCCACCGGCGCCGCCACCGACGAGCTGCGCATCGGCAAGGCCAACGTCAAGGCGGAGCTGTCCGACAGCGCGCTGTCCGGTCTGGCCGCCGCTGAATTCGGCGGTGCCGCGGCGAAGGAACAGGTGGATGCACTGATGGACAAGGGCAAGGACCTGATCGACAGCGCTGCCGAGCTGATCCGCGAACGCCCGCTGGCCTCCTTCGGCGTGGCCTTCGCCGCCGGCTGGATCATCGCCAAGCTGGCCCGCAGCGGCGGCGACAAGTAATCGACCGCGTGAGCGAAGACACTCCGCGCGACGGCGAACCGGCGGCCACCCCGCCGCTGGAAGAAAGCATCCGCCAGGTCAGCCAGGCCAGCCAGGCCGCCGCCGAAGCGGCCAAGCACAGCCTGCGCTCGCTGCGCCGGCTGGCCTCGGCCGACTTCGCGCTGGCACGCAGTGCGTTCGGCCGCGCCCTGGCCTGGAGCGGCGTGGCCATCGTGTTCGGTGCATCGGCATGGCTGCTGATGGCCGCCACGCTGATCGCCCTGCTGCAGAGCTGGGGCCTGAGCTGGCTGCAGGCGCTGCTGATCACCTCGCTGCTGAGCCTGGCCGTCACCGGTTACGCGATCTGGCGGGTGTCCTACTTCTTCCACCACACCGGCATGCATGCCACCCGGCGCCAGCTGTCGCGCCTGGGCCTGTTCGACGAGCCCAGCGAGGACGACCCTGATGCCGGCGTGCAGATTCCCGAGGGCAAGCCATGAAGTTCGGCGCGCTGCAGCGGCGGGTGAAACGCTGCGAACAGGTGATGGCCGTGCGCCTGGGTGAAACCCAGGACAGCTGGGACATGCTGAGCCAGGCGTGGCGGCGTGGCTGGTCACCGCTGCGCATCGTGGTGGTCGGCCTGGCCAGCGGCTTTGTCGTCGGCAAGCTGGAAGTGCCGGGCAAGGTCAACGGAGCGCGCTGGCTGCAGATGGTGGGCTCGGTATCCAACCTGTTCGCCAGTGCGCAGGCGGCCTTCGCCACGGCGATGGCGGCCCAGGCGGCGGCCGAGGCCGATGACGCCGGTGAAGCGGCCGACGATGCCGAGCAGGCGGCCGCGCAGGCCGCCACGGCCACCACCGCGCCGGCAGCGGCACCCCGGCCCACGCCGGCACCGGCGGCCGCTCCCGCCGTGGACCCGGTCGGCCCGCGCCCGGCCGAAGCGGCCACCGAACTGTCCGAACGTTGACGCACCGACGCCGCCGCGTTGATCCTGGGCGGCGGATAATGGGCCATCTTCCCGTGCCGGTGCATCGATGAGCGAGCCCCTTCCGTCCCCGTCGATGGCCGAACCGCCGGCAGCGCCGCTGCCCCCCCCCTCGCGCCCACGCGGGCCGATGTCGCTGGTGGTGCTGGCCACGCTGGCGGTGGCCTACACGCTGTGGGCCGCGCAGGACATCATCCTGCCGGTGCTGCTGGCGATGTTCTTCGCGCTGGTCGGCAACCCCATCCTGCGCCTGCTGCAACGGCTGTGGATTCCACGTGCGCTGGGTGCGCTGCTGGTCCTGGGCGCGGGCCTGGGCGTGACCGGCTCGCTGGCGGTACAGCTGGTCGGTCCGGCCATGGACTGGGCGCAGGAAGCCCCGCAACAGCTGCGCAAGGTCGCCCGCCAGGTGCAGGACCTGACCCGCCCGGTGCTGCAGGCCAACCAGGCCGCCGAGAATTTCGCCCGCGTGGCTGGTGGCGAAGGCAGCCGCCGCGTACAGATCGTGCGCACCCAGCTGGATGATCCCTACCGCATGCTCACCCGCGCGCCGCGGCATGCGGCCTCGGTGCTGGCGGTGGTGCTGCTGACGCTGTTCTTCATGATCTATGGACAGAACCTGCAGCGCGCGGCCATTGCCCTGTTCCCCAGCCGCCAGCAGCAACGCTTCACCAGCGACATCCTGCGGTCGATCGAACGAGAAGTGTCGCGCTACGTGCTGACCATCACCGTCATCAACGCCCTGGTGGGCCTGCTGTTTGCCGGGGTGTTGATGCTGCTGGGCATCGGCCTGCAGGAGGCGCTGCTGTGGGGCACGGTGGCGGCGCTGCTCAATTTCGCCCCTTATGTGGGCCCGCTGATCGGCGTGGCGCTGATGCTGCTGATGGGGTTCGTGGAATTTCCCACCCCGCTGCAGGCGCTGCTGCCGGCGGCCTGCTACCTGGCGCTGCACACGCTGGAGGGCCAGGTGGTCACCCCGATCGTGCTCGGCCGGCGCATGAAGCTGTCCCCGCTGGTGCTGATCCTGGCGCTGATGCTGTTCGGCTGGGCATGGGGCATGGTCGGCCTGCTGCTGGCCGTACCACTGCTGGTGTGCATCAAGCTGGTGCTGGCACGCCTGGAAGGCATGCAGGGCTGGGCGCGGCTGCTGGAATGAAAGCCGTCGCGCGCAGGCGTAGAATGGCGGGGTGAAATTTCCTGTCCTAGCCATCACCCTCGACCTCGACGACACGCTGTGGCCGTTCGCCCCGATCGGCGCCCGCATCGACCAGGTCCTGCACGACTGGATGCGCGAACACAGCCCGGCCACCGCGGCGATGTACCCGGTACCGGCCATGCGCGAACTGCGCGAGCGCTCCTTCCGCGACAACCCGCACCTGCACTTCGACCTGAGCGCGCTGCGCCGGCTGACCCTGCGTGAAGCGCTGGAGAACAGTGGCGCCGACCTGGCGCTGCTGGAACCGGCCTACGAGGTGTTCTACGCCGCGCGCAACCAGGTCGAATGCTATCCGGATGCCCTGGATGCCCTGGCCCGCATCGCCGCGCGCGTGCCGGTGGCGGCGCTGAGCAACGGCAACGCCGACCTGCAGCGCATCGGCCTGGCCCATCACTTCACCTTCCAGCTGGGCGCGCGCGAACACGGCGCCGCCAAGCCGGAGGCCAGCATCTTCCATGCCGCCTGCCAGCGGCTGGGCGTGGCGCCGGCCCAGGTGCTGCACGTGGGCGACCACATCGAGATGGACGTGGCCGGGGCGATCGCCGCGGGCCTGCGGGGCTGCTGGATCAACCGCGACGCGGCCACCTGGAACCACCCCACCCTGCAACCGGACCTGCAGTTCGACACCCTCACCGGCCTGGCCGACTGGCTCGATGCCAACGCCACCGAACCCGGAGCACCTGACGCATGAGCGAGATCACTGGTTTCACTTCCGAAGCCGCACAGGCCCTGCCGCTGTATGTGCTGGACCGTCACCAGTACGACGCCTGGCACGCCGCCCAGCCGGCCGCGGTGCAGGCCTGGCTGAAGGCACAGGGGTTTGCCGGCGGCCAGCAGAGCGCGGCGCTGCTGCCGGGCGAGAACGGCATCGCCGGCGCGGTGCTGGGCATTGGTGACCGTGCCGATGCCTACAGCTACGCGCATGGCCCGCACGCGCTGCCGGCCGGCACCACCTGGCAGCTGGCCAATGACCTGCCCGAGGCCGAGCTGGCCCTGCTGCAGCTGGGCTGGGGCCTGGGCAGCTACCGTTTCGACCGCTACCGCAAGCGCAACCGCGCGCCGGCGCAGCTGGTCGCCCAGCCCAGCGCCGAGGTGGCCGACCTGATCGCCGCCAGCCTGCGCGTGCGCGACTGGGTGAACACTCCCACCGAGGACATGGGCCCGCAGCAGCTGGAAGACGCCGCCCGCGCCCTGGCCGATGCGCACGGCGCGCAGATCGAGGCGATCACCGGTGACGCCCTGCTGGCGCAGAACTTCCCGGCCATCCACGCTGTCGGCCGCGCCTCGCACCGCGCACCGCGCCTGATCGTGCTGCGGTGGGGCAAGGACACCGACCCGGCGCTGGCGCTGGTCGGCAAGGGCGTGTGCTTCGACACCGGCGGTCTGGACATCAAGCCGGCCGACGGCATGCGCAACATGAAGAAGGACATGGGCGGTGCGGCCCACGCGCTGGCCCTGGCCGGGCTGGTGATGGCCCAGCAGCTGCCGGTGCGCCTGACCCTGCTGATTCCGGCGGTGGAAAACGCGATCGGCCCCGATGCCTTCCGCCCGGGCGAGATCATCGCCACGCGCAAGGGCCTGAGCATCGAGATCGACAACACCGATGCCGAAGGCCGGGTGATCCTGTGCGATGCCCTGACCTTTGCCGGTGAACAGAAGCCGGACCTGGTGCTGGACTTCGCCACCCTGACCGGCGCGGCGCGCATCGCGCTGGGCCCGGACCTGCCGGCGCTGTTCAGCAACGACGATACCGTGGCCCACCAATGGCTGCAGGCCGGCGATGCGACCCGCGACCCGGTCTGGCGCATGCCGCTGTGGCGTCCGTACCTGCGCTACCTGAGCAGCGGCGTGGCCGATCTGGCCAACGCCGGTTCGCGCATGGCCGGTTCGGTCACCGCAGCGCTGTACCTGGAACGCTTCCTGGAAGACGGCCAGCGCTGGGCGCACCTGGACGTGTATGCCTGGAACGACGGCGAACGCCCGGGCCGCCCGGCCGGTGGCGAAGCCCTGGCACTGCGCTCGGCCTGGGCGATGCTGAAGGCACGCTACGCCTGAGCAGCGCTGCCGCCTCGGCGGGGCCGCAGCAGGCGCGGCCCCGCCTGCTGCGGCAATCTTGACGGAAATTTGAATACCGCCCCCCGCACGGTTCTGCGAGGATGGACCTGACCCGACCCACACACCATGTGAAGGCAGGTACCCGACCATGTCGCTCTTCCGCTATACCCGCGCCGGGCAGGAGCCCGGGGCACCGCGCCCGACATCGCCGCTGCTCTGGATTGGATTGATCGCCCTGATCCTCGGCGCCCTTGCACTGACCTTCGCCTGGCTGGCCGGCTGGATCGGCCACCGGCTCACCGCCCAGCGCTTCACCGACACCATCGAAGCCACCGGCGCCAACCATCCCGGCTTCCGTCGTGCGCACAGCAAGGGCGTATGCGTGGCCGGCTGGTTCACGCCCAGCCCGCAGGCGGCGGCGCTGTCCAGCGCGCGGGTGTTTCGCCAGGCACGCGTGCCGGTGCTGGGGCGGTTGTCGATCGGCGGCGGCGACCCGCATGGCGCCGACGGCAGTGCGCGGGTGCGCAGCATCGCCGTGCAGCTGGTCAGCGATGACGGCCAGCAATGGCGCATGGCGATGAACAGCTTCCCGTTCTTTGCCGTGCCCACCACCGAAGCGTTCTTCGAGCAGACCCGTGCACAGCTGCCCGATCCGGCCACCGGCAAGCCCGACCCGGCGAAGATGGCCGCGATCCTGGACCGCTACCCCAGCGCGCGCGCGTTCCAGCAGTGGGCGAAGACCGCGCCGTGGACCGACAGCTGGGCCAACACCGAATTCAACAGCGTCAACAGTTTCTGGTTCACCACGGCACAGGGCGAGCGCCGCGCGGTGCGCTGGCGCTGGCAGCCGCAGGCGGCCGTGCGCGAACTGGATGCCGCGGCACGCGCGCAGGCCGATGTCGATTTCCTCAGTGCCGATCTGGCCAAGCGGTTGGCCGAGGGCCCGGTGCGCTGGAACCTGGTGGTGACCCTGGCCGGCCCGGGTGATGCCATTGATGATCCTTCGGTGCCCTGGCCCGCCACGCGCGAGCAGGTCACTGCCGGCGTCCTGCGCCTGGAACGCATGCAGCCGCAGGACGAAGGGGCCTGTGGCGAACTGAACTTCGATCCGCTGATCCTGCCCAGCGGCGTGGAAGGCAGCAACGACCCGATCCTGGCCGCGCGCTCGGCGGTGTACTCGCAGTCCTTCAACCGCCGCGAGCGCGAACGCGCCAGCGGTGCGGCCGCCCAGCCGAAGGAGCCCGCACGATGAGCCACGGCCACTTCAACCTGCTTGCCCGCGTGCTGCACTGGACGATGGCGGTGATGATCCTGGCGATGCTGTTCATCGGCGTGACCATGGTCGCCTCGCTGCACCTGCGGCCGCTGCTGATCGACCTGCACCGGCCGCTGGGCGCGGCCATCTTCGTGCTGGTGCTGCTGCGTCTGTACAACCGCCTGCGCCACCGCGCGCCGCTCCTGCCGGCGGACCTGCCGGCCTGGCAGGTGCTGGCCGCCAAGGCCTCGCATGGGCTGCTGTACGCGCTGATGCTGGCGATGCCGCTGGTGGGCTGGGCGATGCTGTCGGCCGGCGGCTACCCGATCGTGCTGTGGGGCGATGTGCACCTGCCGGCGATCGTGCCGCATACCCCGGCGCTGTACACCGCCCTGCGCAACGCGCACAGCCTGCTGGCCTACGTGCTGTTCGCCACGGTGCTGATGCACGTGGGTGCCGCCCTGTTCCACCTGTGGGTGCGGCGCGACGGGGTGTTCCAGGCGATGGCGCGCGGGAAGGAATGAGCGGGACTGCGAATCAGCAGCGCCCGCCCCCATGCTCGGGCGGCGGCGCGCAGTGCCGAAAGGCAGCCGGGCGTGGGCTCGGCTGTACAAGAGCAACACTGCTCAGCCCGGAACACCTTCGCCGCTGAACTGTTCGACCAGGGCGCGATAGCGCTGCGCATGTTTCGCGCATTTGGCCAGCACGCCGGCCGATCTGCCCTGGGCCATGCGCTCGCCCTTGCCCAGCAGGTAGGCACTGTCGACCAGATGCTCGCGACGGCGGCCCTGCGCATCCACCCAGAATCCCGGCACCGCCAGGAAGGCTTCCAGCGGCAACGCAGCGGCGTCCTCGCGAGGGTCGATGACGCGCTGATTCTCACCGCACAGTACGAACGGCTCACGCACCGCACCCTCGACTCCAGGCAGCCACGCCTGGATGCGCGCGAAATCCTCCAGCGGCAGCTCGGACATGCTGAAGTGCACCTTGCGCAGCTTCGGTACGCGCAGCAGTGCACCGGGCATGCCGGACAACAATGGGCTGCGGAACCAGGTGATGCTCACCGCCTCCAGCGCCGGCAGTTGCGCCAGGAAAGCCGGATCGGCAACCGGCTGGTTCCAGTCCAGCGTGCCCATCACGGCCAGGCTGCGCAGCGCGGGCGCGCCGGCCAGACCGGAAAAATCACTGACCCGACGCAGGTTTTCCAGATGCAGTGCGCGCAGCGCAGGCAGCCGCCCCACGGGCGAAAGATCGTTGAACCCCGACACGTACTCCAGCACCAGCTCGCGCAGGGCCGACAGACCCTCCAGCATCGCCAGCGATGTCGGACGCGCATGACTGATGCGCAACGCGGTCAGTTGCGGCATCTGGGCCAGCGCGAGAAGCTGATCCGGGCGGGGCTCGTGCAGAGTCAGTTCGCGCAACTGCGGCAACTGCAGCATCCGCTGCCAGTTGCGATCGCCTGCGGTGACGGTCAGACGCTCGGTGTCCTCCGGCACGTCGGCCAGGTCATCGACATGGCAGGACCAGCGCTGCGCGTTCGGCGTGATGGTCCAGGTATCGCCGGTGCGATCCAGGAAATCGGCAAAGTGGTGTTTCAACGTGACAGCCCCGTCCATGAGAGGGCCAAGAATACGGCAGCAGGCGAAGCCGCGCCGGGCATCGCCCGGCGCTACCCATCGTGCCCTACAACCACCCCTTCTGCCGTGCCAGCCGGTAGGCCTCGATGCGGTTGGCCACGCCCAGCTTGCCGATGCATTCGGACAGGTAGTTGCGCACGGTGCCGTGCGAGAGCCCCAGCTGCTCGGCGATCTCGCTGGCCGAGCGGCCTTCGCCGGCCAGGCGCAGCACGCGACGCTCGCGGTCGGTCAGCGGATCGGCCTGTGACCATGCATCCAGCGCCAGCTGCGGATCGATCGCACGCACGCCCTGGTTCACCTTGCGCAGCGCATCGGCAAGATGCTCGGCCGGTGCATCCTTGAGCAGGTAACCCAGCACCCCTGCATCCAGTGCGCGGCGCAGGAAACCGGCGCGGGCGAAGGTGGTGACGATGACCACGCGGATCGGCAGTGCCTGGCGGGCAATGCGCTGGGCCAGTTCCAGCCCGGTCAGGCCCGGCATCTCGATATCCGTCACCAGGATATCCGGCGTGGTCTGCTGCAGCAGGCGCCACGCGGCTTCGCCATCGGCGGCGGTGCCGACCACCTCGATGTCCGTCTCCAGGTTCAGCAACGCCGACAGCGCGCCGCGCACCATCGCCTGGTCTTCGGCCAATACGATGCGGATCATGCCGGGTCTCCGGGTGGGGCGGCCGGTGCCGCTGGAACAGGAATGCTGGCGGCGGCCAGCGGAATGCGGGCACCCAGGCGGGTGCCCTGGCCACGTGGGGAGTCCACACTGAACACGCCGCCCAGCGCGGCCACGCGCTCACGCATGCCGGCCATGCCATTGCCATCGGCCTGCACCCCGCCCCGGCCATCATCGCGGATCTGCATCACCAGCTGTTTGCCCTCGCGCAGGAACTCAACGTGCGCCTGGGTGGCACGGGCATGGCGGGCGATGTTGGTGGCGGCTTCGCGCAGCACCAGCGCCAGTCCGCGTTCCACATCGGCCGGCATGGCCGGTGGCGGCGCGTAGTGCAGGTGCACCTGCTGGCATTCCAGCAGCAACCGTGCCGAGGCCAGTTCACCGGCCAGGTCGCTGGCACGGATGCCGGTGACCGCGCTGCGCACCTGCGCCAGCGCCTCGCGGGCGATCGCCTCGGCCTCGCCCAGCTCCAGCCGCGCGCGCGCATCCTCACGGTCGTACAGCTTGCGGGCCAGCTCCAGCTTCAGCGTGATCAGCGACAGCGTGTGGCCGAGCAGGTCGTGCAGGTCACGGCCGATGCGCTCGCGCTCGGCGGTGGTGGCCAGCCGGCGCAACTCGTCCTGCGACAGCTGCAGGGCCGCATCTTTCTGCGCATTGAGGTTTTCCACGTTGACGATGATGCCCACGATGTAGGACAGCACCGGAATCCACACCAGCGCCTGCCAAGGATACCCGTTGAGCACGGCCACCAGGCTGAAGACCACGTTCAAGCCGGTCAGCTGCAGCAGGTAGCGCCACCAGCCTTCGCGGCCACCAACGCGCAGCATCACGCAGCCGAACACGAAGTAGCTCAGCCCGGCCGGATACCACGGCAGCAGCACCAGCGCCATGGCGATCATCCCCAACGCATAACGCGGCCCGTGGTGGCGCGGCGCCAGCAGCACCCGTGCGAACAGGAACAGGAACAGCGGGTAGGTGACCAGGGTGATCAGCCCCCAGCGCAGGTCGAAACCGCGCCCCAGCAGCGGGGTCAGCACGATCCACACCGACCACAGCAGGTGGATGGCGTGGATCCATGGCGACTTGCCACGGCGCAGGGTGTCGGCAACGGTCGAATCCGGCGCTGGGCGCAGCAGGGAAGGCCAGTTCGATGGCACGGGAGCGTCCAGGCGTGGGGGATCGGTGCCGATCATGCCAGTTCACCCGATGCGGCGCAGGCGCCGGCGTGCCAGCGACAGGGCAACGCCGGTGATGGCCAGCAGCACCAGCACGTGGCCGGCGAAGCTGCCCGCTGCCGGCTGGCCGACCACCGGCAGCGCCAGCTGTGCCAGGTGCCAGGTCGGCCACAGCGGGGCAACCGCGGAAAACACCGGGGGCAGCGCCGCCAACGGCAGCCACAGGCCCGACAGCAGGGCCAGCGGCAGGTACACCAGGTTGATCACCGCCGGTGCCGCGCTGCCACTGACCAGGCTGCCCACCCACAGGCCGATGGCCCCCAGCGGCAGTGCGGCAAACACCGCCACCGACAGCAGCTGCGCTGCCTGCAGCGGCAACAGCACCACACCGCCCAGCACCACCGCCACGGCCATCAGCAGCAGGCAGACCACCGCCGCGAACAGCGCCGCCATCAGCAGGCGCGCCAGCAGCGGTGCCGCCGGTGGCAGCGGCAGCGCGCGCTTCAGGGTCAGCAGGCCGTTTTCGCGGTCCAGGGCCAGCTGCACGCCGAACCCGAACAGCGCCGGTGCCATCGCACCGAACACCGTGTAGGTGCCCAGCAGGTACTGCGGTGCCTGGCCATGGCCCAGCAGTACGCCGAACAACAGGTAGAACAGCACCGGGAACATCAGCGAGGGCAGCACGAACGCCGGGGTACGCCAGGCACGGCGCAGTTCGGCACGCAGCTCGGCGCGGTACGGGCGCAGCCAGGCCATGCGGGCCGGCGCGGTGGGCGATGCGGTCAGGGTGTTCATGCGGCCTCCCGGGTCAGATCGAGGAAGGCGTCGGCCAGGCCGGCGCCATGGACTTCCAGTTCCTGCAGTTGTGGATCGCTGGCCAGCAGGCGCGCCACCACGGCCTCGGCCGGTTCGGCCAACAGCTGCAACCGCTCGCCATCGTGTTCGGCCTGCTGCACGCCCGGCCACTGCCGCACCTGCTCGGCCGCCAGCGCGGTGCGGCAGCGGATGCGGCGCGGGCGGCTGCCCTGGCGGAAGGCGGCGATCGGCTGGTCGGCCAGCACCCGGCCCTGTTCCAGCACCACCACCTGATGGGCCAGCGCGTCGGCCTCTTCCAGGTAGTGGGTGGTCAACAGCACGCCCACGCCTTCGCCGACCAGTTGCCTGACCGCCTGCCACATCGTCTGCCGCGCATCGATGTCCAGCCCGGTGGTGGGCTCATCCAGGAACAGCACGCGCGGCCGGCCGCAGATGGCGATGGCGAACTGCACCCGCCGCTGCTGGCCGCCGGACAGCTGGCCGTAGCGGCGCTGGGCGATGTCCTGCAGGCCGGCCAGCGCGAGGGTCTGGGCCAGCGGGCGCGGGTCGGGATAGCTGGCACTGGCCTGTTCCACCAGTTCATCCACCTGCAACATGGCCGGCAGCGTGGTGCTCTGCAGCATCACGCCCAGGCCCATGCGCTGGCGGCGCTGCTGCGGGTCGCCGCCCAGCAGCTGCACAGCGCCCGCATCGGCCCGGCGCAGGCCCAACAACACGCTGATCGCGGTACTCTTGCCTGCGCCGTTACGGCCCAGCAATGCCAGCACCTGTCCGGCACGGACCTGCAGGTCGATGCCTTTCAGCGCAGCATGCCCGGCGTAGCGCACCTGCACCTGCCGCAGGCAGGCCAGGGGGAAAGCAGTGTCGTCCATCGTCGCGCCCTCCAGTGGGAATGGCTGCAGCGTGCGCCGCGCCGGTCACATCCGGCAGTCGCCCACGTCAGGTGCTTGGGATGACAGCTGTCACTGCCCGCCCCGTGGCCTGCGGGTCATGCTGTCGCCGTGCCCTGAATCATCTGCCGCCCCGGTACCGCACTGCCTGCCGCTACCGGTCACAGTCCGCTTGATCCGCCGTGATGGAACGCAATGAACGCTTCTGCAGAGCTGTTGAAGGAACTCCGCATCGACCGCACATCCGCACCGCCGCCGTCTTCGGGCGGGGGCCGCAAGGGGCTGTGGATCGCCCTGGCCATCGTGGCGCTGCTGGTGCTGGCCGTGGTGGCCTGGCTGCTGCTGGGCCGCGACAGCGCCATCGAAGTGGACACCGCGCCGGTGGTGGCCATCCAGCAGGGCAGCGCCAGCAGTTCGGTGCTCGATGCCAGCGGTTATGTGGTGGCCCGGCGCATGGCTACGGTGTCGGCCAAGATCACCGGCAAGGTGCGCGAGGTGATGATCGAGGAAGGCATGCGCGTGGAGCAGGGCCAGGTGATGGCCACGCTGGACCCGATCGATGCCGACGCGCAGCGCAGCCTGTACGCCTCGCAGCTGCAGGCCGCGCGCAGCCAGGTGGCCGGGCTGGAGGCACAGCAGCGACAGGCCAGCGCCGAAGCCGCGCGCCTGCAGGCACTGGTCGGCCAGCAGCTGGTCTCGCGCTCGCAGTACGACCAGGCCGTGGCACAGCGCGACAGCCTGCGTGCGCAGCTGGACACCGCGCGCCGCAACGTGAAGGTCGCCCACGACCAGCTGTCCATCGCCGACCTGGGCGTGGACAACAACATCGTGCGTGCCCCGTTCTCCGGCGTGGTCACCGCCAAGGCCGCGCAACCGGGCGAAATCGTCTCGCCGCTGTCGGCCGGCGGTGGCTTCACCCGTACCGGCATCGGCACCATCGTCGACATGGATTCGCTGGAGATCGAGGTGGAAGTGGGCGAAGCCTACATCGGCCGCGTGCAGCCGAAGATGCCGGTGGAAGCCGTGCTCAACGCCTACCCGGAATGGAAGATTCCAGCCGAGGTGATCGCCATCATCCCCACCGCTGACCGCGGCAAGGCCACGGTGAAGGTGCGCGTGGCGCTGAAGACGAAGGACCCGCGCATCGTGCCGGAGATGGGCGTGCGGGTGAGCTTCCTGGAGAATGCCGCCGCGCAGGATGCCGCGGCCAAGGCACCGCAGGGCGTGCGCGTACCGGAGACCGCGCTGGTTGAACGCGCGGGCAAGCGCGTGGCCTTCGTGGTGGGCGATGAGCAGCGCGTGCAGCAACGCACTGTCGAGGCCGGCCAGGCGATGGGCAAGGACCGCCAGGTCAGCACCGGCCTGCGTGCCGGCGAGCAGGTGGTGGTCAACCCGCCCGAGACGCTGCACGACGGCAGCAAGGTCAAACAGAAGACGCAGTAAGGCGCCGCCGCGCGCCTGCGCGCGGCCCGCCGGCAGCACCGTTCCACGTTCCGCCCGGGCCCCGCCCGGCGCGTATCCCCGTACCTGCCTTCCGTGGAGAAGCACCATGTCGACCCTGGTTTCACTGCGCAACATCACCAAGACCTACCAGCGTGGCCCTGAGAAAGTGCAGGTGCTGCACGGCATCGACCTGGACATCGCCCGGGGCGATTTCGTCGCCCTGATGGGCCCGTCCGGCTCGGGCAAGACCACCCTGCTGAACCTGATCGGCGGCCTGGACAGCCCCAGCGGCGGCGAGATCAGCATCGAGGGCGACCGCATCGACCAGATGAGCGGCGGCCAGCTGTCCACCTGGCGCAGCCACCATGTCGGCTTCGTGTTCCAGTTCTACAACCTGATGCCGATGCTGACCGCGCAGAAGAACGTGGAGCTGCCGCTGCTGCTGACCCATCTCAATGCTGCCCAGCGGCGCCGCAATGCGGAGATCGCGCTGACCCTGGTCGGCCTGGCCGAGCGCCGCAACCACCGCCCGAACGAACTGTCCGGTGGCCAGCAGCAGCGCGTGGCGATCGCCCGCGCGATCGTGTCCGACCCGACCTTCCTGATCTGCGACGAACCGACCGGCGACCTGGACCGCACCTCGGCCGAGGAAATCCTGCAGTTGCTGCAGCAGCTCAACCGCGAGCACGGCAAGACCATCATCATGGTCACCCACGACCCCAAGGCCGCCGAGTACGCCACGCACACGGTGCACCTGGACAAGGGTGAACTGGCCGACGCGCCGCTGGCGCACTGACGGAGGCCACGGCGATGAAATACTTCTCCCTGGTCTGGGCGCAGCTGTTCCGCAGCCGCACCCGGACCCTGTTGACCCTGCTGTCGGTGGTGGCCGCGTTCCTGCTGTTCGGCATGCTCGATTCGGTGCGCGTGGCCTTCAATTCCGGCGGCAGCGTGGAAGGCGCCAACCGGCTGGTGGTGGCTTCGCGGCTGTCGATCACCCAGACGCTGCCGATCCGCCTGGAAGACCAGATCCGCCAGGTCGATGGCGTGCGCGATGTGACCTACGGCATGTGGTTCGGTGGCATCTACCAGGACCCGAAGAACTTCTTCCCGAACTTCTCGGTCGCGCCCAACTACTTCGATGTCTACCGTGAACTGCAGATCGACCCGGCGCAGCTGAAGGACTGGCAGCAGACGCGTACCGGCGCCATCGTCGGCGAAACGCTGGCCAGGGAGTTCGGCTGGAAGATCGGCGACACCATCCCGCTGCAGGCCACCATCTTCCCGCGTGGCGGCAGCAACGACTGGCCGCTGGAGCTGAAGGGCATCTTCCGTTCCAAGGACCCCACGCAGGCGGCCAACGAAGAACGCCAGCTGATGATGAACTGGAAATACTTCGACGAATCCAACGACTACATCAAGAACAAGGTGAGCTGGTACACGGTCACGCTGGACACCCCCGACCATGCCTCGCGCGTGGCGCAGGCCATCGACGCGATCTCGGCCAATTCGGACCATGAAACCAAGAGCCAGACCGAATCGGCCTTCCAGCAGGCGTTCCTGAAGCAGTTCGCCGACATCGGGATGATCGTCACCTCGATCATGGGCGCGGTGTTCTTCACCCTGCTGCTGCTGACCGGCAACACCATGGCCCAGGCCGTGCGTGAACGCATTCCCGAACTGGCCACGCTCAAGACGCTGGGGTTCAAGGATGGCACGGTGCTGGCGCTGGTCATGGTCGAATCGCTGCTGCTGATCGGGCTGGGCGGCGTGCTGGGCATGAGCCTGGCGGCCGCGGTACTGCCGGTGGTCGCCGCCCGGGCACGTGGCCTGCTGCCGCCCCAGGTCCCCACCGCCACCTGGTTGACCGGTGCTGTCCTGGTCGTGGTGATCGGCATCGTGGTCGGGCTGCTGCCCGCACTGCGCGCCAAGCGCCTGAAGATCGTCGATGCGCTGGCCGGCCGCTGAGGAGAACCCACTGATGAACAACAGACTGAAGAAGTGGCTGGGCAACGCGCTGAGCGTGCTGCTGCTGGCCGTGGGCCTGGTGGTGTGGATCGGCCTGCCCTGGTTCGGCGTGCTGGCCGCCGCGGTGCTGATCGTGCTGTGGCTGCTGCTGGCCCGTACCGGGCGCCTGGCGCTGGCCGCCACGCGCATCGGCGTGGCCAGCCTGCCGCAACGCTGGGGCGCGTCCTCGGTGATCGTGGTCGGCATCGCCGGCGTGGTCGGCGTGCTGGTGGCCATGCTGGCGATGGGCGAAGGCTTCCAGACCACGCTGAACAACACCGGCGATGACACCACCGCCATCGTGCTGCGTGGTGGTTCGCAGGCCGAAACCAACTCGGTCATCACCCGCGACCAGGTGCCGTTGCTGTCCACGCTGCCCGGCGTCACACGCGATGCACAGGGCCGGCCGATGCTGTCCCCGGAGCTGTCGCAGGTGGTGAACCTGGTGTCCAAGGCCGATGGCACCGACGTCAATGCACAGTTCCGCGGCGTGGGCGAACAGGCCTGGGCCGTGCATGACAAGGTGAAAGTGATCGAAGGCCGCACCTTCGGCACCGGCCTGCGCGAGATCGTGGTCGGCCAGGGGGCCAAGGGCCAGTTCCGCGACCTGGAGGTCGGCAGGACGCTGACGCTGGGCAACCAGGCCTGGACCGTGGTGGGCGTGTTCGCATCCGGCGATGCCCACGATTCGGAGCTGTGGACCGACGCCGATACGCTGGCCACTACCTACCAGCGCAGTGCATGGCAGTCGATCAGCGTGCGTACCGATGGCAAGGCCGGCTTCGAGCAGTTCAAGGCGGCCGTGGCGGCCGACCCGCGCCTGAAGCTGGATGTGGAAACCACCCGCGCCTACTACGGCAAGCAGGGCGGTGGGCTGACCACGCTGATCGGCATCCTGGGCAAGGTGATCGGCACGATCATGGCGGTGGGCGCGGTGTTCGGTGCGCTCAACACCATGTATGCCGCCGTGGCGACCCGCGCACGCGAGATCGCCACCATGCGCGCGATCGGCTTCCGTGGCCTGCCGGTGGTGACCGCGGTGATGCTGGAAACCATGCTGCTGGCCCTGCTGGGCGGCCTGCTGGGGTGTGCCATCGCCTGGCTGCTGTTCAACGGCTACAGCGTATCGACCATCGGCAGCAACTTCAGTGCCGTGGTGTTCAAGTTCCACGTCTCGCCGGAACTGCTGTGGAGCGGGTTGAAGTGGGCGCTGGGCATCGGCCTGGTGGGTGGCTTGTTCCCGGCACTGCGCGCGGCGCGGCTGCCGATCACCACGGCGCTGCGGGAAACCTGACAGACCCCATCCGGCATGGCACGCCGGCAAAGGGACGGGGCCAACGCTCCGTCCCTTTTTTTATGCGTGCGCTGCAGGCAGGACAGCGCCCTACAGAAAACGGACAGGCCGCCGCTAACGCCTCCTGCGCAGGCCAACCGGGGCAGGTGTGGCCAGCTGTGGATTGTTGGTTGGCATTCATTTTCAAGCCATTTCGAGCATCGCGCAGCGGACAGTTGCCGATGAAAACACTCTAGAATCGCGCCCCCCACGTTGGTTTGCAGTACCGCGCCCGGTATGGGCGATTGTTCGTCTTCGCAATACGAGATCCACGGATGTCCCTGAAAACCACCCCGCTGCGCAACGCGATCGTCTTCGCGCTGGCCACCACTTCCGCCGCCCCCGCCTTCGCGCAGAACGCCGGCGATACCCCCACCAACCTCGACCGCATCGAAATCACCGGCTCGCGCATCCGCCAGGCCAGTGTCGAAACCGCACAGCCGGTGGTCGCGCTCAACCGCGCCGAGATCGAGAAGAAGGGCTACGTCAACGTCGCCGACATCCTGCAGGACGTCACGGCAGCCGGTTCGCCGAGCATGAGCCGCGCCTCCTCGCTGACCTCCTCGCGCGACTTCGGTGGCATGTATGTCAGCCTGCGCAACCTGGGCCCGGAACGCAGCCTGGTGCTGATCGACGGCCGCCGCATGGGCGTCAGCGCCGGCGGTTACTCCGACCTGGCTTCCATTCCCTCGGCGATTGTCGAGCGCGTGGAAGTGCTGACCGACGGTGCCTCGGCGCTGTACGGCTCGGACGCCATCGCCGGCGTGGTCAACATCATCACCCGCAAGAATTTCGACGGTGGCGAAGCCAGCGTCTATGTCGGCCAGTACGGTGAAGGCGATGGCCAGAAGCGCGCCTACAGCGCGACCTTCGGCAAGACCTTCGAGCGCGGCTGGTTCAGCGTCGGTGCCGAGCGCACCAAGGAAGACGAAGTGCTGGGCGGCGAGCGCGAGTTCAGCCGCTACACCAACGGCCCGCGCCACCCCACCGAAGGCCTGAACGGCAACACCCCGTGGGGCACGGTGACCGTGGGCGGCAGGAACCTGACCGTGGGCCCGGGCGGCGACCCGACCCAGGCCGGCAACTTCCGTGCACCGGACCCGGCCAACGGCGCCAACACCAAGACCAACATGAGCCTGCTGACCGGCCTGGAGCGCACCTCGGTGTTCGCCAACGGCGGCTTCTCGATCACCGACAACCTGCGCATCGTCGCCGATGCGCTGTACAGCAAGCGCGAATCGACCAAGCACCTGGCCGGCTACCCGTATTCGGTCACCGCCGCGCAGGCGCGCTCGGGCAGCCGCGTCGCCCTGTCCAAGGACAGCATGTTCAACCTGTGGGGCCAGGACGTGACGTTCTCGCACCGCACCGAGGAACTGCCGCGCGGTACCGAGAACAACCTGGAAACCAAGCGCGCCAGCCTGGGCCTGGAAGGCACGTTCGAAACCGGTTCGCGTTACTGGGACTGGAACGTGAACTACATGTACAACCGCAACGAAGGCGAGCGCATCGGTACGGGCAGCATGTACCAGCCCAACGTCAACCTGGCGGTCGGCCCGTCGTTCATGGATGACAACGGCGTGGCGCGCTGCGGCACCCGCGACAACGTGATCGCCGGCTGCGTGCCGTGGAACCCGGCCGCGCCGATGGGCTACAAGGGCCCCGGTTCGCTGAGCAACCAGGATGTGCAGGACTACCTGTTCACCCGCTACGTGGACAAGAGCCGTACCACCACCAAGGTGGCCAGCGGCAACATCTCCGGTTCGCTGTTCACCCTGCCGGCCGGTGACATCCTCGGCGCGATGGGCTTTGAACACCGCAGCGAGCAAGCCAGCTACACCCCGGACCTGATGGTGCAGAAGGGCCAGATCGCCGGCACCACCGGCCAGTCCACCAACGGCCGCTATTCGCTCAACGAGGTCTACCTGGAACTGCAGGTGCCGGTACTGGCCGACCTGCCGTTCGCCCGCGAACTGTCGCTGGACGTGGCCGGCCGCTACTCGGACTACAACAACTTCGGTTCGACCACCAACAGCAAGTTCGGCATGAAGTGGAAGCCGATCGACAGCCTGCTGGTGCGCGCGACCTACGGCACCGGCTTCCGTGCGCCGACCGTGGATGACCTGTACGGCGGCAACGTCAGCAGCCGCGATGCGTTCACCGACCCGTGCGATACCTCCTTCGGTACGGCCGCCACCAGCGCTGCCGTCGCCGCACGCTGCCGCGCCGCCGTACCGGCCAATTTCCGCCAGCTCAACAGCGATGGCACGGCCGCCAGCAAGCCCGGCCAGCAGGCCACGGTGGACTTCAACTCCGGCTCCAACGCCGCGCTGAAGCCGGAAACCGCCAAGACCTGGACCGTGGGCCTGGTCTACAGCCCCGACTTCGTGCCCGGCCTGGATGCCAGCCTGGACTGGTGGAAGATCCGCATCAACAACGCCATCGTCGGCGAATCGGCCACCGACATCCTCAACCAGTGCTACGTGCAGGGTGTGGATGCGGCGTGCAAGCGCTTCACCCGCGCCGCCAACGGCCAGGTCAACAGCCTGGACCGTTCGCTGGTGAACGCTGGCTACCGCGAAACCGCCGGCTATGACATCAGCCTGCGCTACCGCCTGCCGGAAACTACCTTCGGCAAGTTCGCCGTGGTCTGGAACACGACCTATACCGACTACCAGGAACAGCGCAACGACAACGCGGCCACCACCCCGGTCGAACAGCGCACGGGCTGGGCGGGCGACTTCCGCGTGCGTTCCACCTTCAACCTGGACTGGCAGTACGGCGACCTGGGCATCGGCTGGACCGCGCGCTACTACTCCAGCATGAAGGAGAAGTGCTCGTACCTGGACGAATGCAACATGCCCGGCTTCATCTCGTCCTACACCGACGCGTCGCCGACCAACAAGGTGGGCTCCAACACCTTCCACGACGTGCAGGTACGCTATGTCCTGCCGTGGAATGGCACCGTGTCGCTGGGCGTGAACAACGTGTTCAACCACCAGGGCCCGATCATGTACAGCCAGCCCAACAGCAGCTTCACCTACTACGGTGGCTTCGACATCGGCCGCTTCATGTACATGAAGTACCAGCAGCGCTTCTGAGCCCTGCCCCCCATTCCTGCCCCGGCCATCCTCTCTCCTGGCCGGGGATGGAAGCAGGACGGCGCCCTTCGGGGCGCCGTTCTTTTTTGTTCACTGCCCTGTGCCCGGCACGCCGGGCGCTACCGCCTGCGCAGGGTGCGGAGGTTGTCGCCGATGAACAGCACCAGGCCGGCCCAGATGGCGGCAAAGCCGATCGCCTTGCCGGTGTCGAAACCTTCCTGGAAGAAGAACACGCCCAACAGCAGCTGCAGGCTGGGCGCGATGTACTGCAGGATGCCCACCAGCGACAGCGGGATGCGCTTCACGCCGTAGGCGAAGCCGATCAGCGGCACGGCGGTGACCACGCCACCGAAGACCAGCAGCAGGTCGTTGCGCCAGCCCCAACCGCCGAAGAAACCTCCCCCATGGCCACTCTCGGCCCACAGCGCGAAGCCCAGCGCCGGCAGGAACAGGTACAGGCTTTCCACGCCCAGGCCGGCCACCGGGTCCACCGACACCAGTTTGCGCAGCAGGCCGTACAGGCCGAACGAACAGGCCAGGCCCAGCGCGATCCATGGCGGCGTGCCGGCATCGATCGTCAGCCACAGCACGCCCACGGCCGCCATCGCCACGGCCACCCACTGCAGGTTGCGCAGGCGCTCCTTCAGCACCAGCACGCCCAGCAGCACGTTCACCAGCGGGTTGATGAAGTAGCCCAGGCTGGTCTCGATCACATGGCCTGCGTTGACCGCCCAGATGTACAGGCCCCAGTTGAAGGCGATGGTCAGGCTGGACAGCGCCAGGATCGGCAGCGCGCGGGGCTGCGCGGCGATCTTCTTCCACCACTGCAGGCGCGCGGCCAGCAGCAGCCAGGCCACCACCAGCACCGTGGACCAGATGATGCGGTGGGCGATGATCTGGAACGATGGCACCTCGATCAGCAGGTGCCAGTACACCGGCACCAGCCCCCACAGCACGAAGGTGGAGGCAGTGACCAGCAACCCGCGGCGCTGTTCCTGCGCGGCATCCAGGGCAGGGTTCATCGGCGCGTCCTCGCCAGGGTCAGCACCAGCACGCCGACCAGGATCACCGCCATGGCCACCATGTCGCGCCAGCCGAAGCGCTCGCCATTGAGCAGCGCGCCCAGCAGCACGGCAATGACCGGGTTCACGTAGGCATAGCTGCCGACCAGTGCCGGGCGCACGTTGTGCAGCAGCCAGACGTAGGCGGTGAAGGCCACGATGGAACCGAACACGCACAGGTAGGCCATGGCCAGCAGGCCGCTGGTATCGGGCAGCGTGGTCGGGCGTTCGCCCGTGAGCAGGCCGATCACCACCAGCAGCACGCCGCCGCAGAGCATCTGCCCGGCCGCGGTCATGAACGGGCCCGGCAGGTCCAGCCCACGTGCCCAGACCGACCCGAAGGCCCAGCCGATCGGTGCGATCAGCAGCAGCACCAGCCCGGTGGGCGTGCCGGTCAGGCTGCTGCCGGCGTTGAGCCACACCACGCCCAGGAAGCCGATGGCGATGCCCAGCCATTCACCACGGCTGGCATGCTGGCCGCGGAAGGCTGAAAACAGCGCCATCCACAGGGGTACGGATGCCACCGCCGTGGCCGCCAGCCCCGAGGACACCTCACGCTCGGCCAGCACCACCATGCCGTTGCCCAGCACCAGCATGGTCACGCCCATGATGACCAGGTTGCGCCACTGGCGCAGGGTGGGCCGCGGCATCTTCCAGAACAGGCGCAGCGTGGCGTACATCAGGGTACCGGCGATGATGAAGCGGCTGCCGGACACCATCGTCAGCGGCAGCGCGCCCCCGTGCAGTGCCTTGGCGATACCCAGATAGGTGGACCCCCAGACCACGTACACCAGCAACAGTGCCAGCACGACAAGGCCGCCCCGTGGGGCAGCCGTGGACGAAGGGGATGCAGCAGACATGTGCCACCAACAGAACCGGGGGAACAGGGATTCTAGGGGCTGGGGCCAAGTGAAATCACTCCGGATCACGGCAAGCTGATTTTCACCACCGGCGCAGACGGCAGCTCCCGCCCTTCCCGGCCATGGGACCTATGGGTTATGGCCCTGCCGCGCCTGCGCTGCCACCCTGTCCTGCCCCGCCCGCCAAGGTGCCCCGGCACCCGGCGTTGACGTGGAATGCAGTACCTAGGAGGCTGGCGGGCGACGCCTGCGCGCGCCCGGCACCGAACGTTCCCGCAAGGATGCGCCCGTACCGAGGATTTCCGCCCCGATGAGCACCCCGTCCCCCCACGCTGTCCCCAGCACCGACGGCGCCGCCCTGCGACGCTCGATCTCCAACACCCTCAAAGGCTCCGCCGGCAACCTGGTGGAGTGGTACGACGTCTACGTCTACTCGGTCTTTGCCGTCTATTTCGAATCGCAGTTCTTCTCGGCCGAAGACAAGAACTCCACGATGTATGTCTGGGCGATCTTCGCCGCCACCTTCCTGATGCGCCCGATCGGGGCGTGGTACTTCGGCCGCTTTGCCGACCGCTACGGGCGACGCCTGGCCCTGACGGTGTCGGTGACGATGATGGCCACCTGCTCGTTCCTGATCGCCATCACGCCGACGGCCGAATCGATCGGCCTGTGGGCGGCGGTGGTGCTGCTGTTCGCACGCCTGCTGCAGGGCTTCGCCACCGGTGGCGAATACGGCACCAGCGCCACCTACATGTCCGAAGCGGCGCTGCCCGGCCGGCGTGGCTTCCTGTCCTCCTTCCACTACGTCACCCTGGTCGGTGGCCACGTGCTGGCGCAGCTGACCCTGCTGCTGATGCTGACCTTCTGGGACAAACCGCAGATTTCCGAATGGGGCTGGCGCATCGCCTTCGGCTTGGGCGGGGTGGCGGCCATCGTGGTGTTCTGGCTGCGCCGGACCATGGATGAATCGCTGGAGCAGTCCTCCATCGATGCCGCCCGCGAAGGCAAGGCCAAGGCTTCCGGTTCGATGTACGAACTGTTCGTGCACCAGTGGCGCCCGCTGCTGCTGTGCTTCCTGATCACCGCCGGCGGCACCGTGGCGTTCTATACCTATTCGGTGAACGGCCCGAAGATGATCCAGAGCGCCTTCGCCGGCGATGACCCGATGACCGGCACGCTGATCAACCTGGGCGTGCTGGCGTTCCTGATGGTGCTGCAACCCGTGGGGGGCTGGCTGTCGGACATCATCGGGCGCAAGACGCTGCTGGTGTTCTTCGGCGTGGGAGGCGTGCTGTACAGCGGCTACCTGATCACCCAGCTGCCGCACCAGCATGACGCGGTGCTGGCGTTCCTGACCCTGGCCCTGGCCTTCGTCATCCTCACCGGTTACACCTCCATCAATGCCGTGGTGAAGGCCGAGCTGTTCCCCACCCATGTGCGTGCGCTGGGCGTGGGCTTCGGCTACGCGGTGGCCAATTCGCTGTTCGGCGGCACCGCACCGCTGCTGTACCAGGGTGCCCTGAAGACCGGCCACGTGGACTGGTTCGCGATCTACGTGACCGCCACGATCGCGGTATCGTTGGTGGTCTATGTCTTCTTCCTCACCAACAAGGGCCCGAACTGGCTCGACGGTACCCGCAGATAAGGGTGCTGTCCTGATGGCGGCCACCGGCGTGATGCCGGTGGCCGCGGTGTCGCCCGCTTCGCCCCTGATGGGCATCGCGGTGACGATTGCGGCAGCCACGGTCCTGGCCTGGCTGCTGCGCCGCCCCAGCGCGCAGGCCACCTGGCCACGCATCGGCCTCGGGAGTGCACTGGCGGTGTTCTGCGCCGCATTGGCGCTGCAGCTGGCGGTGGACCTGGGCAGCGGCCACAGCTCCCTGCAGCTGCGTGCAAGCACCCGCCCGGGCCCCTTGCAGGCCGTGGGCATGCGCACGATGGTGGTGTGCTACCTGGCCGCGATAGCCGCCAGCGGCTGGGGGGCGTGGGCGCTGTTGCGCCGGCGTGGGTAACCTCGACGGGGCAGCGTCGTTCCCGACGTCACCCCCCGCCCATCAGCGGCGCGTGCCTTCGCTCTTCTCGCGCGCGCCGTGGAATTCCGATTCCTTTTCCCAGTGCGGCCAGCGCCGGCTGTTGGCCAGCTCAGCGCCCAGGTCGTAGACCAGCAGGGTATCGGCGGCATGGCCGGCCGGGTCCCAGGCCGGGGTCCAGGCATCGCAGGCCTGGTGGTAGCAGTTGGCGAAGTACTTCTCGCGCAGCGCGCGGCCGGCCTCCACGCCACCGTCCAGCTTGTCCAGGCCCGGGCCGATGGTGATCGCCGGCACGCCCAGGCGGGCGAAGGCGAAGTGGTCGGCGCGGTAGAAGAAGCCCGCTTCCAGGTTCGGGTCGGGGCTGTAGCTGCGGCCACGGGCCTTGGCCACGCGCTCCAGGTCGCCTTCCAGCGACACGCGGCCCTTGCCCCACGAGGCGATGTCGCGGGTCGCCCCATCCGGGCTGAACATCTCGATGTTCAGTACCGCAGCGGTCTTTTCCAGCGGCGCCAGCGGGTGGGCGGCGTAGTAGCTGGCCCCCAGCAGGCCCTTTTCCTCGGCCGTCAGCGCCACGAAGTACAGCGTGCGCTGCGGCCGCGGGCCGGCGGCGAACACCCGGCCCAGCTCCAGCACGGTGGCCACGCCGGTGGCATTGTCGATGGCACCGTGACGGATGCGGTCGCCCTGCGCATCAGGCTGGCCGATACCGAAGGCATCCCAGTGCGCGGAGAAGATCACCGATTCATCGGCATGGGTGCCACCGGGCAGCTTGGCCACCACGTTGCGGGTGACCACCTGCTCGCGCTTGACCTTGAAATCCACGCTCAGGCGGGCATTGTCCAGCGCCACCGGGCGGAAGTCGGCGCGCATCGCCTTGCGCTTCTCGGCTTCGAAATCCAGCCCGGCGTCGGCGAAGATCGCCTCGGCCAGCGAGCGCTGCATCCAGCCACGCAGCGGCGTGTGCTGGACCATCGCCTCGCGGTCGCTGCGCTCGATATCGAACAGCGGCGAGGTGCCCGAACTTTTCACCGTGGCCCAGCCGTAGGCGGCCGGGGCGGTCTCGTGCACGATCAGCACGCCCTCGGCACCGCGGCGCGCGGCCTCCTCGAACTTGTAGGTCCAGCGCCCGTAGTAGGTCACCGCCTTGCCATCGAATGCGCCGGCAGCATCGCTCTCGAAATCGGCATCGTTGATCAGCACCACGGCGATCTTGCCGTGCAGGTCCACATCCTTGTAGTCGTTCCAGTGGCGCTCGGGGGCATCGATGCCGTAGCCGACGAACACCAGCGGCGCATCCTTGATCTGCACGCGGGCACGTGGCTGCAGGCTCTGCAGGGTCACGTCCTCGCCATTGGCCAGGGTACGCCTGCCCGCCTTCAGCTGCAGGCTGGCCGTGGCCGGGCCATCGAGCTGCGCGCGCACCAGCGGTACCGGCTGCACCCAGCTGCCATCCACGCCACCGGGCTGCAGCCCGTAACTGCGGAACTGCTCGATCAGGTACTGCACGGTGCGCTCTTCGCCAGGGGTGGCCGGTGCGCGCCCCTCGAAGTCATCCGAGGCCAGGATCCGCACATGCCGCGACAGTGCCTGCGGGTCGATTCCGCCCCCGGGCAGGTCATTGGCCGCCTGTGCAAGGCCGCCGACGAACAGGCAGGAAGACAGCAACAGCACGCGCATCGGATTCACGGCAGCACCACGGCACGACGGAAGAGAAGCCTGAAGTGTAACGTGACAGCGCGATGACGGCGCGCCGTGCGGTTCAGCGCCGGGCGCGGTCCAGCCAGCAGGCCAGGCCCTGTGCGTTGAGCTCGATGTCCATGGCCAGCACGGCGGCCACCGCCTCTTCATCCAGGCCACACCCATGAGCCTGTGCCCGTTCCAGGTACAGCGCGCGCAGTGCCGCCAGCAGGCAGCGGTGGCGGTCGGCGCGGCCATCGCACTGGCGGCCGATGGTGGCCATGGCATCGATCTGCTCCAGCAGGTCGGCAGCCAGCTTCGGCACCTGTTCAACGCGGTCGAAGTGGGTCACGTACATCGCCTGCGGGCCGTAGGCCATCAGCCGCTGGATCGAGGCCTTCATCGCTTCCGGGTCGAACTGCACCGGCGAGGACGTGGGGAAGATGAAGGCCCCCTGCGCACTGTCCAGTTCACGGTAGGAAATACCGAAGGTATCGCCGGTGAACCAGCTGCGGCTGCGTGCATCCCACACGCAGTAGTGGTGCAGCGCATGCCCCGGGGTATGCAGCAGCAGCAGTTCACGGCCGGCCAGGTCGATGCGGTGCCCATCCTCGGCCACCACCACGCGCGCAGCCGGAATGGCCTCGATGCGGCCATAGCTGCGGGCGATTTCCTCGGCACCGTAGACCTGCGTCGCACCGGCGATCAGCCGGGTCGGGTCGATCATGTGCGGGGCACCGCGCGGGTGCAGCACCGCGCGTGCATTGGGCAGGTGCTGCATCAGCAGGCCGGCCCCCCCGGCATGGTCCAGGTGCACATGGGTCAACAGCAGCCAGTCCACGGCTTCCACCCCCAGCCCGGTATCGGCCAGGGCCTGCAGCATGCGTGGCACGGCCAGCCCGGTACCGCAATCGACGAAGGCGGCACGACCGTTTTCCACGATCAGGTAAGCGGCATCGAAGCGCTCACGCTGGAAACCGGTATCGATGGTGTGGATGCTGGGGTCGGCGGTCATCGGCGCGCACCTGGCGGAATCGGAGACGGACCCCCATGGTAGGCGCGCCAGCGGCACCGGTTCGATGCGGCTTTGGTCGGACGCCGCCCGCCTGGCACCGGGACGGATCGCGGCAGCGGGCTGCGGTGGCAGCAGCGGCTGTCAGTCGCGCGGGGCGCGGGGTGCTGCACGTTACCGGCACGCGTTGCCGCGCAGCAGCACCGCCAGTACCAGCACTGCCAGGAACGCGCCATAGGCGTACAGCACCGCCAGCACCTGTGGCCAGATCGGCCCAGCGCCCTGCTCGGCCAGGCCCATGCGGTAGCCCCAGTGCATGGCCAGTACGCTCAACACCAGGGCCAGCAGCAGCGTGCCCCCGTCGAACAGGCGCCGCCGCGCGGTGCGCGGCTGGCGCGGGAACAGCCAGAACAGGCTGCCCAGCAGCAGGAACCAGGGCAGGAACAGCAGCAGCGACAACCAGGCCATCGCAGACTCCATGTCAGCACGCCATCGGCGTGCCGGCATCATGCCATGGCCCCTGCTGCCCGGGTGTACCGGCCCCGGCCGGCACCCTCACCTCAGGCGTCTTCGCGCAACACTGCCAGCGCCGCCAGCACCGCATCCACCTCGGCCTCAAGCGTGAACAGCTCGCTCTGCAGGGCATCGCCGTGCTCGGCCTGCTTGAGCACGGCAATCAGCTGGCCGGCATCACGCGGCGAATCGAAGCCTGCGCTCTGGATCAGCAGCGTGCCATCGCCAGCGGTCAGCTTGAAGTAGAAGCGGCCGTCCTTTTCGCGGTACTGCTTGAACAGCGGCGGCGCCACGCGGGCCACGCCGGCATCGTCGCTGGCGATGTCACCGGCACTGGACAGGTCGCGCAGGCCCACGGCCTGACGCAGTTCCGCCAGCAGCGGCACCGCAAAGGTTTCGCGCAGCTGCTGGCCACGGCGCTTGAGCAGCGCTTCGATCTTTTCCGGCTCGGCCATCAGCGCGTTGTAGCGCTCGCGCAGCGGGGCCAGTTCGCTGTCGATGCGCTCGAACAGCTGCTGCTTGGCATCGCCCCAGCTGATGCCCGCGGCGAACGCCTGGGCGAAGGCCGCCGTCTGCTCGGCCGTGGCGAAGGCCTGGTACATCTGGAACAGCGCCGAACCTTCGGTGTCCTTCGGCTCGCCCGGTGCGCGCGAATCGGTCAGGATCGAGAACACCAGTTTCTTCAGTTCATCGCGTGGGGTGAACAGCGGAATGGTGTTGTGGTAGCTCTTGCTCATCTTGCGGCCGTCCAGGCCCGCCAGCGTGGCCACCTGCTCATCGATCACCACCTCCGGCAGCGGGAAGTATTCCTTGCCGTACACGTGGTTGAAGCGCTGGGCGAAATCGCGCGCCATCTCGATGTGCTGGATCTGGTCACGGCCCACCGGCACGTGGTTGGCCTTGAAGATCAGGATGTCGGCGGCCATCAGCACCGGGTACATGAACAGGCCGGCGCTGACGCCCGCATCCTCGTCCAGGCCTTCCTCGCGGTTCTTGTCCACCGCCGCCTTGTAGGCGTGGGCACGGTTGAGGATGCCCTTGCTGGCGATGGCGGTCAGGAACCACATCAGCTCGGTGGTCTCGCGGATGTCGCTCTGGCGGTAGAACCACACGTGTTCCGGGTCCAGGCCACAGGCCAGCCAGCTGGCGGCGATTTCCAGGGTGGCGCGCTGGGTGCGTGCCGGGTCCTGCGACTTGATCAGGCTGTGCAGGTCGGCCAGGAAGAAGAAGCTCTCGATGCCAGCGGCACGGCTGGCGGCGATGGCCGGACGGATCGCGCCAACGTAGTTGCCCAGGTGGGGCGTGCCGGAGGGGGTGATGCCGGTAAGGACTCGGGTCGTCATGACTGCGTGAGGAAACCTTCGATGAACGGGTCCAGTTTACCCTGCATGCCGCCAACCCCGCCTGCCGTGCTGGCCCGTTGTACCGGGCAACCCCGCCGGAGAACGCCCATGAAACGCCTGCTTGCCCTGCTGCTGGTCCTGCCCCTGGCCGGCTTCCGCCCCGCGCCGATGCCCCCGGCACCACTGCCCGAAGGCCAGCCGGTGCGGTTGTCCCTGCTGGACCGTGACAGCGGCCAGCTGCTGCCGGCCTACCCGGCCCAGGGCCAGTACTGGGTACCCGGCGAACGGGGCCACCGCTACGCGGTACGCCTGTACAACGACAGCCCGCGCCGGGTGCTGGTGGTGCTGTCGGTGGATGGGGTGAACGCGATCAGCGGGCAGACCGCGGCCCCGGACCAGACCGGCTACGTGCTCAACCCATGGCAGAGCGCGGATATCACCGGCTGGCGCAAATCGCAGGATGAGGTGGCCCAGTTTGTGTTCAGCACCCCCGGCGGCAGCTATGCCAGCCGCACCGACCGCCCCGACAATGTCGGCGTGGTCGGCATCGCGGTGTTCAACGAGCGGCCGCGCTCGCGCCTGGACTATGCCCCCATCGCGCCCGCCGCCCCGGCACCACCGGCACCGGTGGCCGAAGCGGCCGTCATCAGCGACCGCGCCGCCGGCACGATGGCCCGCGCGGCGCGGCCGGCCCCCTCGCTGGGCACCGGCCACGGCGAGCGCGAGGCCTCATCGGTACGCGATACCGATTTCCAGCGCGACACGCGCCAGCCCATCCAGGTCGCCCAGCTGCGCTATGACAGCGTGCGCAACCTGCGCGCGCGGGGCATCATCCTGACCCCGCCGCGCCCGGCAGACCGCACGCCGCAGGCCTTCCCGCAGCGTTATGTGCCGGACCCGCCGCTGCGCTGAGTGCAGGCATGAAAACGCCCGGGCCTGACCGGCCCGGGCGCTACTGCACTCCGCTGACCCGGGGGATCAGTGGAAATCCGGGTAATCCTTGCGCATGGCCTTTTCGAAGTCGCGCACTTCGGTCTCGGCCCGGTCGCGCGCCCAGCCATAGCGTTCCTGCAGGCGGCCGGCCAGATATTCGGCGTTGCCTTCGGCCACATCGAAGTCGTCATTGGTCAGGTCGCCCCACTTGGCCTTGGCCTTGCCTTTGATCTGCGACCACTTGCCGGAAATGATGTCTTTGTTCATTGCTGGGCTTCCTTCATTGCAACGGCGTTGTTACCGCACGCACAGGATCGCGCGGGGGCCGTTGGATCGCAGTCAACCGGCGATGAAAACCGCGATCACCTGCTTGAATGGTTCACGCCCCCTGTACGTGCGGGCCGCAGCCCAGGCAAAGAAAAAGGCCGGGAAACCCGGCCTTTTCCAGCGTTGCACAGCGCTTGGCGTCAGTTGCGCTTGGCAGCGCCTTCCACCTTCTCGCCGGCCTTCTGCACATCCTTGCCGGCACCGGCAACGGTGTTGCAGCCGGCCAGCATGGCCACCGAGAACATCGACAGCAGCATCAGGGCAATTACACGCTTCATCTGGTTTTCTCCTAGGGGTTCGCCACTACACCGTTTCAATCACACGGTCCCGCTGAGCAGGGCGATGGGATCAGCACTTTCCGTCGCGGCAATCGTTGGCCGCGCCTTCGACGGCCTGCCCGGCACGCTGCACATCCTTGCCGGCACCGGCAACGGTGTTGCAGCCACTGAGCACACCGGCCGAGAACAGGGCCAGCAACAGTACGGGGATGATCCGCTTCATCGTCTTCTCCTCTTCGTCGCGCGGCGCGCCCCGGAACGGGACGGCAGCCGCGTGAAGTGCAATCTGGCGGCTGCCACGTGGAGCGGGCGTGAACGGCCCCCGGGTTCATTCAGCCAGCGAGCAGCAGGATCAATCGCGCATCAACGTGGACTTGCCGAACAGGCTCTCCACCAGATCCACGGCCAGCTCGGCGGTGGCGTTCTGCTTGTCCAGCAGCGGGTTGAGCTCGACGATGTCCAGCGACCCCATGCGTCCGCTGTCGGCGATCATTTCCATCACCAGCTGCGCTTCGCGGTAGTTGACCCCGCCCGGCACCGTGGTGCCCACGCCCGGGGCGATGCTGGGATCCAGGAAATCCACGTCGAAGCTGACATGCAGGTGGGTGTTGGCATCGATGCCCTCCAGGGCCGCCTCGACGGTGCGTTTCATGCCGTTCTCGTCGATGTAGCGCATGTCGTAGACATCGACCCGGTGGGTCTTGATCAGGCGTTTTTCCTCCGGGTCCACCGAACGGATGCCGATCTGGTGCACCTGGCTGGGCTGGATCGCCGGGGCATCGCCGCCCAGCCGGGTCAGTTCATCCGGCCCCAGGCCGCACAGGCAGGCCACCGGCATGCCGTGGATGTTGCCCGAGGGCGTGACATCGCTGGTGTTGAAATCCGAATGCGCATCCAGCCACAGCACGCGCAGGTCCTTGCCCTGTTCGCGGCACCAGCGCGCCACGGCGGTGATCGAGCCGATGCCCAGGCAGTGGTCGCCGCCGAGCATGATCGGCAGCCGCCCGGCCTGCAGTTCGCCGTAGGTGGCCTCCATCAGCGCGCGGTTCCACGCCACCACTTCATCCAGGTGGCGGTAGCCGGCCACCGGTGCGGTCCACGGGTTGCGCGGGCCATCCAGGTTGCCCAGGTCGCGCACGTCCACGCCACGGCCCACCAGCGCCTCCGGCAGGCCCGCCACGCGCAGCGCCTCCGGCCCCAGTCGTGCGCCCCGGTGGCCGGCACCGATATCCGTGGGAACGCCGATCAACGAGACGGCATGCTGCGGGGACTGCGTGGCCATGGGGGCCTCCTGTTGTTGCGGAAAAAGAAGCCCAGTCTAGCCAGCGGCATGTGACACCACTCGCGGCGTTGCAGCAGGAAAATGCTCAGGGCAGCGCGCAGGCCTGCTGCACCTGGCCGATATGCTGCTGGCAGAACGCAAGGTAGGTGCGCACCAGCGTGGACGGTGGGCGCCGCGGCGGGTGCACCAGATGCAGCGCCCAGGTTGGCAACGGATGTGCGGGCAACAACGGCACCAGGCGGCCGCTGCGCAGGTGCGGCGCGGCCAGGAACGGCGGCAGTTCGGTCACCGCGTGGCCGGCCAGCGCCCGTTCGCACAGCTGGTGGTAATCGTTCACCGCCAGCACCGGGCGCGGCCGCACCTGCTGCGTACCTAGCTGCCATTGCGCGCGGCTGTCCACCCGCGTGGCCCACACCGCGCACGGGTAATCCAGCAGTGCCTGCGGGCTGGCCGGCGCGCCCAGCCGTGCGATCAATGCCGGGCTGGCCACCAGCACGTTACGGAACTGCATCAGCGGCAGCGCGATCACGTCCTCATGCAGCAGCGGACCCACGCGCAGCGCCACGTCGATGCCATCTTCGACCAGATCGACCCGGCGCTCGGTGGCCAGCACATACACCTCCACCTGCGGGTAGCGCTGCTGGAAGGCATCGAGCAGATCCCACCAGGGCCAGAACGTCTGCGGCAGCGACAGCCGCAGGCGGCCGCTGGGCTGTTCCTGGCGGTTGCGCAGGGCCTGTTCGGCCTGCAGCAGTGATTCCACCCCCGGCTGCAGCTGCGCGTGCAGGCTGGCACCGGCGTCGGTCAGGGCGATGCCACGGGCCGAGCGCTCCAGCAGCTGCACCTGCAGGTCGCGTTCCAGCTGGCGCATGCGCCGGCTCAGCGTCGGCAGCGGCAGGCCCAGCCGCTGGGCGGCGGCAGACAAGCTGCCGGCCTGCGCCACGGCCACGAACAGGCGGGCATCGTTGAAGTCCATGACCCTTTCGGAATTGAGAGGACAACTCTCATTTTCCGCGCTTCGCAGGCGGGAATGGAAGACCTAGGCTGGCTCCCCGTTTCCGCTGGAGTTCCCGGTGTCCCCCACGTTTGCCCCCCTGCCGCCATTGCTGGCCCTGCTGCTGGGCATCAGCCCGGCACCGGCGTCGGCTACCCCCGCCGATGCCACCGCGCGCCTGCAGGCGCACTCGGCCCAGTTCGAACCGGCGGTCATCCCGATGGGTGAAGGCGTGTTCGTGGCCGTGGGCTATTCGGCCGCCAATGTCACCCTGGTGCAGGGCCACGACGGCGCAATCATCGTCGATACCGGTGCCAATCCCAGCGATGCACAGGCCATCGTGGCCGCGTTCGGCGAGCGCCTGCGGCCGCCGGTGAAAGCCATCATCTACACCCACCGCCACCCCGACCACACCGGCGGGGCCAGCGTCTTCGCGGCACTGGGCACGCCGGCCATCTACAGCCACCAGCTGCTGCTGGATGCGCCGCCGGAAACCGCGCGCGGCCCGCGCGAGGGGGGCGATGCGTTCGGCACCCACGTCGCAGCGGCCGACTACATCAACGCCGGCGTGCAGCGCGACTATGGCCGCCGCGTGCCGCACACCCGCAGCGGCTACCTGCCACCGGACCACACCTTCACCGGGGCAACGCTGGACCTGCAGATTGCCGGGGTCACGCTGCAGCTGCTGCACACCCCCGGCGAAACCCCGGAAAACACCGCCGTATGGCTGCCCGCCACGCGCACCCTGCTGGCCGGTGATGACTACTACCCCACCTTCCCCAACCTGTCGCCGATCCGCGGCACGCGGCTGCGCCCACCCCAGGACTGGATCGCCAGCCTGGACCGCATGCGCGCCCTGGGCGCCGAGCACCTGGTACCCGGCCACCTGCGGCCGATCAGTGGCCGCGCGGCGGTGGACAGCGCACTGCGCAACTACCGCGATGCCATCGACAGCGTGACCACGCAGACCCTGGCCGGCATCGCACGCGGTGCAACGCCCGACGAACTGGCCGCGCAGGTGGCACTGCCACCGCACCTGGCCAACGACCCGCGCCTGCAGGAGTACTACGGTGGCGTGGCCTGGACCGTGCGCGGCATCTACGCCGATAGCGTGGGCTGGTTCGATGGCAACCCCACGCAGCTGTTCCCGCTGGGGGCACGGGACCGCGCACAGCGCCTGCTGCCGCTGCTGGGCGGTGCCGATGCGGTACAGCGCCACGCCGGGCAGGCACTGCAGGCCGGCGATGCGCAATGGGCTGCCGAACTGTGCGACCTCCTGCTGGCCATCGACGCGCGCAACACGGCGGCGCGGCAGCTGAAGGCGCGCGCCTTGCGCGTGCTGGCGCAGGCGCAGATCAACGCCACGGCGCGCAACTACTACCTGTCCAGCGCGCAGTACCTGGAATCGGATGCGCCGTTGGGTGTGGCGCCGTGAGCGGTTGCCAACGCCGCGTCATGTGGCGTGCCCCTGGCCTCTTCGCCCGCGCACCGCTGCGGGCGAAGGGCCACTCACCGGGCTACTTCTCCGCTCCGGTCACGGCCTGGCCCACATCCCGGTCCAGATGCAGCACATCCAGCATGGCCACCAGCGAGACCAGTGCCACCACCGCGAACGCCAGGCGATAGGCCATGCCCGGCACGCAGTCCAGCGCCAGCAGGGGCGTGATCCATTCCCCCAGCCGCAGGGCGATGGCACCGAGCGTGACGCCCAGGCCCAGCGCCAGCTGCGAGGCCGTGGAGAACAGCGCATTGGCCGTACTCATGGCCGCCTTCGGCATGCCGGCAAAGGCCAGCGTGTTCAACGCGGTGAACTGCAGTGAACGCGACAGCCCACCGATGAACAGCACTACCGCCATCTGCCAGAAGGCCAGATGCGGGCCAAGGAAGGCACACGCCGCCAGGGCCAGCGTGTTGATCAGGCCATTCCAGACCAGCACCGGGCGCAGCCCGAAGCGCCGGAGGATGCGCGTGGTGAACAGTTTCATCGCCAGGTTGCCGGCAAACACCACCAACAGCAGCTGCCCCGCGCGGAAGGCATCCAGACCGTAGCCCACCTGGAACATGAGCGGCAGCACGAACGGCACCGCGCCCACCGACATGCGGAACAGCGAGCCGCCAAAAATATTGGCCGCGAACGTGTCCTGTTCCAGCGGCTGCAGCGACAGCATCGGGTGCGGATGGCGCTTCAGGTGCCTGACGCCCAGGACCAGCAGCGCCGTGCCCACCCCCAGGCCCAGCGCAATCTGCTGCACCGGCAGGACCGGCTTGGCGCACAGTTCGGCAGACCACAGCACGCAGGCCACCCCGGTGCCGATCCACGCGAACCCTTTCCAGTCGAACGGGCGCCGGACGTGGTCCTCTTCGGCGGGAATCAACAGCCACGCGGCGATGAGCGCGGCGACACCGATCGGGATGTTGAGGTAGAAGATCCAGCGCCACGACGCATGCTCGGTGATGAAGCCGCCCAGGGGCGGGCCCAGCACGGGAGCGAACAAGCCAGGCCAGATCAGCATGGACGTGATGCGCATCAGGTCGTGCTGCGGCGTGCTACGCAGCAGCACCAGCCGCCCGACGGGCACCATCATGGCGCCGCCGACGCCCTGCAGCACGCGCAGGGCGACAAACACCGGCAACGTATCGGCCAGGGCACAGGCCAGCGAAGCCACGGTAAACAACAGCAACGCCGCGCAGAACACCCGGCGGCTGCCGAAGCGTTCGGCCACCCAGCCACTGATGGGAATGAACACCCCCAGGGTGAGCAGGTAGGCACTGATGCCCAGGCCCAGGTCGGTGGGGGCAACGGCAAAATCGCCCGCCATCGAAGGGATGGCCGTGGTGATGACGGTGCCATCCAGGTTCTCCATGAAGAACGCGGTGGCCACCAGCAGCGCCGTGAGGGTATTGCGACGCCGGCCCTCGTACCCGCGCGGGGGCGCAGGCGAACGCACGGCATGGGAAGGGACTTGGGACATGAACAGCAGCTCCAGAAGGAACCGCCGGCTACGACGAGGCTCGGCCGATACATGCACGCACGCGCACCCGTCCGCAGCGAAGGCGGATTGAGTGCGTTGGTTGACGTGAACGCTTACGGCGCAGGGCAGAACGCCCGGTGCTGGCGAGGAAATTACCACGGGGCGCGGCGGGATGCCAACGGGCCGGTGGCGGTGGGTCGGCTGGGGTTCGGGTTGCCATCGGGCCGGGGCGGCCCGCCTGCCCTGCTCCGTGGAGGCAGGCCCCATTGCGGTGCATGTGTTCACCGTTGATCGGCAATCAGATGCACGTCACGGACGCCGGGAAGCGCCTACTCTGGATTTCCCAACGGCGTCACCATGGCTGCAACCGCTGCTTACACAACTCACGGGGGTGGAAATGAAAATCCAGAAGGCCGGCGGTGCGGTGGTGATGGCAAGCGATGCCCTCGGTTGGGGGGGTGGACAAGGAGCTCAGGCAGCTGGTGACTGCCTGCCCGGTTGATCTGGTGTAGGGATGGGTGCCTGGGGTGCATGAGCAGTAAGCCAGGGCGCACGCAGACCGGAAGCAGCTGACGCAGATATGCGGTCGAGATCCGCCCCCCGGTCAAACGCCGGGCATCATGGGTGAAGCGGCTTCGCCTTGAACGAGCGGTTCGGCGTGCTTCCACAGGCCTGCCCGATGTTCCTCATGACGGAAACCACGCAGGCATCAGCACCGTCCGAACACCTCGGCGCATCAGCGAACAGAAGTTTCCCCTGTCGATCGATCAGTACGAAGAACAGCCGGAACGGCGTCGCAGCAGAGACATCACGTGGCCTCTCTGACGGGGCACTGACAAGACGGAACGCGACATCGTAGTTTTCTTCATGAAGTGCAAGGGACAGGCGGGTACTGGCTTCGATGGCACGTTCAACACGCACCATGACGTTCTGGGAAATCGAGCTGTGGTCTTCATCGGTAGACACCTGCACACGGCAGGTATCTGCGTGCGCAGGAACACAGCCCATCGCCATGAACAGAACGACCAATGGCATTCTCATTGGAGGCCAATCCCCTGTCAGACCAATCCCTGGCCCGATTATGCATTTTGTCAGAAGAGCGCGTTATGGCGTCTTCTCCCCTTGATACAGCGCGCCCCCGGAGCGACAGCAAGCTGACGTACAACCGGGTCGGACATACGGCCAGAACCATGAGCAGTCGGGGTATGTGAGTATCCGCCTTGAGCCGACCACGGCCTTCCCCTGCCACCGATAAAACATTCCTCTCTGGAACAGGCTTTCCTTCCGCCCAGCCGGACGCCGCCACCGCCCGGTCAGCAGGCATGTCATGAATGGTATTGTCTGCCGCGGACGGGGTGCGCCTGCTCGCGTGCATTCCTGACCTGCCCTGCAGTGCGTCGCCCCACTCTTCGGCCCCAGGAGATGTCGTGCAGTACTCGATACGATTCGTTGCTACGTGCGTCCTGTCTGCGCTGGCGTTCGCCTGCGCAGCTGCTCCTGCTGCAGAGGCACAGCCGTCCTACTGGCCGACGCAGGGATGGCGCCATTCGTCCCCGGAAGCCCAAGGGATGGATTCGGCCGAGCTGGCCAATGCGTTCGACTACGTGCGCGACCATCACACGCCCATCCACAGCCTGACCATCGTTCGTAATGGCCATGTGGTGGTGGATGCCTATTTCTGGCCCTTCCAGCAGGGGCAATCCCACGATGTCGCCTCGGTGACGAAGAGCGTTACGTCCACGCTCACCGGGATCGCGATCGGCAAGCACGCCCTGGAGCTGCAGCAGCCGCTGACATCCGTCTTCGCACGGCAGAAGATCGCCAACCTGGACGAACGCAAGCGGCGCATGACCATCGCGCATCTGCTGGCGATGTCCTCCGGGCTGGACTGCGATGGCGGCCACGGGGAAATCACGCTCTCGCAGATGCGGCAGAGCACCGACTGGGCCCGGTTCATGCTGGACCTGCCGATGCGTGATGAGCCCGGCAGCCGTTTCGAGTACTGCTCCGGTGGCATGCATCTGCTGTCTGCTGCGATCACCCAGGCAACGGGCAAGAGTGCTCTCGACTACGCCAGGCGTGAGTTGTTCGGCCCGCTCGGCATCCGCGATGTGGCCTGGCCGGCCGATGGACAGGGCGTTTCGTATGGCTGGGGCGACCTGCACCTGCAACCGCTGGACATGGCGAGGCTGGGCTATCTGTGGTTGAACGAGGGTCGCTGGGAAGACCGGCAGCTTGTACCGAAGGCATGGATGCGTGCGGCCGTGCAACCGCAGTCCCAGCCGGAAGGCGGCGACGAGAAATACGGGTACGGCCTGTGGCTACAGCCCGACAGACGGCCCTCGCTGTTCGAGGCGAATGGCCGCGGCGGGCAGCGCATCAGCGTCTCCCCGGAGAAGAACATCGTCGTGGTATTCACCGGTGGCGAGTTCGAGCCCGGCGACGTCGGCGCGTTCATCCTTCGCGCCCTGAAGTCCGACCAGCCGTTGCCGGAGAACCCATCGGCCACGGCGCGCCTGGCCGCCGCCGTGGCAGACGCGGCCACGCCACCGCACCCGGTGTCCTTCCTGCCACCACGGGCCCGCACGATTTCCGGCAGGCGCTACACCCTGGCCGATAACCCGCTGGGCTTGAAATCCTTCGTGCTGACGTTTTCGGGAACGGACGTCGCCCAGCTTCAGCTCACCCTGGCCAACCGCCACGACCCCGCCCGACCGATCGGGCTGGACGGCGTTCCGCGCGTGTCGCCCGGCGGCAACTTCGGCCTGCCCGTCGCCGTGGGCGGCCGGTGGGAGAGCGACAGCACCTTCCTCATCGACTACAACGAAGTGGGGAACATCAACGCCTACCGGTTCCAGCTGACGTTCACCGGCAATGACGTCGATGTCGAATTGAGCGAGCGCTCGCGGGTGATCCAGGACACGCGTGTGCACGGCACGTCGGCGGACTAGGGAATCCCCGGGGCAGGTCCTGCAGGATCGAAGGCTCTGCAGGCATCGAGATAGGCCGCCATTTCTTCAGCGGTACGCAGATGCGAAACGACATCGAATGTTTCCAGCTGGATCTTTTTGGAGGTCACGATGACGATGCTCCTTCGATACTTGCTGGATGCCGGACTGCAGCCTCCTGGCCTGGCTACACACCATCAAGCGTCGTGATGGCGCGTTATTTGCTGATGCATCCGCTGCACACAGCGCACGGCCATGCGTCCAGCCAACGCCAGACGAGGACGATATGGGCGCATGGGGAGAGAAGATGGTGCCGCTTATCCGAATCGAACGGATGACCTACTGTTTACAAGACAGTTGCTCTACCAACTGAGCTAAAGCGGCATGGACGCGCTCGCGGCAATCCGGCGAGGCGGGGTGATTCTAGCGCAGGCGGGTGCACTCTAGCGACCGTTGCCCGGCCGCGCCGCTGCGCTGCTGGGCCTGGGCCGGTTGGGCATCGCTGGCCAGGCGGGCATCGACCCACCATTGGCCGGCCTCGCCGCTGGCCACCAGACGCGGCTGGAAGCCGGCGGCCTGCACCGCCGCCATGCGCCGCTCGGCGCCTTCACGGTTGCGGTACTGGCCCAGCGCTACGGCATTGATGTCCTCGCCCTGGGCAATGACGTAGTAGTCGCCCAGGCCGGCGGCAACGATGCGCTGCGCGTTGGCCTGGACCTGCTCGCGGCTGGCGGCAGCGGGCAGCAGCACGCGGTAGCGGGTGGTGCCACTGGCGGCGGGCTGCTCACGCAACCGTGCCTGCGCCAACAGGGTACCGGCACGCGCCTGTGCAGCCGCGGCGGCGGCACGGTCGGCAAATGGGCCCAGTGCCAGGCAACGGGCCGGCGCTGCCGGCGGGGGGGCAGGTGCCGGGGCGGGTGTCGGCGCCGGCACAGCCACCGGTGCCGATGGCGTCACCGGCGGTGCGGCTGCTGCAACCGACTCGGTAGGCGGCGCGGCAGCAGCGGTGGCCTCGGCCTGGCGGTCGGTCAATGCCGGTGCGGCCGTCGTGGCGGCCACCGGCGCAGGCGCAACGGGCGTGTCGCCACCGGGCAACCATTGCAGTTCGGCCACGCCGGCAGGCAACGCTGGTGCCGGTTCGGCCGGGTCCTGCCGCAGCAACCACCAGGCGGCAACGCCAAGATTGAGGATGGCCAGGACGACGATCAGTGCGCGGGTCAGCATGCGGCCGATGTTAGCGTGCGGCCGCAGGCTGGTGAACCGCCCAGCGCGCCAGCCCGTCCAGCACCAGCGAGGGATGGTAGTCGGCCCCGGGCAGCAGCGGCAGCAGGGCCGGCGCACCCCCACCATGGACCAGCAACGCCGGCGACGTGCCCAGCTGTTGCCGTGCCTGCGCGGCGCTGCGCTCGATCAGCGCCACGGCTGCGCCATCGCAGCCCGATGCCAGCGCATCGTCGGTGTCGTTGGCGAATTCCACGTACTCCCCGCCCTGCGGGGGCAGCTGCACCGCACGTGCGTGCAGGGCTTCGCGCATGGTGGTGGGCGAGGCGGCAATGCGGCCGCCGTGGTGCTGGCCGTCCGCATCCAGCAGATCGATGGTCAGTGCCGTGCCCACGCCGACCACCAGCACCGGGCGGTGTGCGGGGGCAGCGGCCAGCAGTGCGAGGAAGCGATCAACGCCGAATTTTTCCGGGCGTGCATAGGCGATGCGCACGCCGGCGCACTGCGCGCTGGTACGCACCACTTCCACGCGGGTGAAGCGGGCCTGCAGCTGCTGCAGCATGGCGCTGGTCAGCGACGGCGCGGCCACGCTGGCAACATACGCGGTGCCGCCTTCGGGCAAGGCATGGTCGGGCTGCCCGGCCATCGCTTCGGCACCGTGGGCCCAGGCCTGCACGTCACCGGCGCGGTCACCGTGCAGTGGTGCGAACTTGAAACGCGAATTGCCCAGGTCGAACAACCAGTCGCTCATTGCGCCCTCACGCTCACTTCGCCGGCATGCACCTGCTGCTCGCGGCCGTCGATGACCACGCGCAGTGCGCCGTCCTCGGCCAGGCCCAGTGCGGTGCCCTCGCGCCACACGCCGCCCTGCTCCACGCGCACGGCACGCCCGGCCAGCACGTCCAGCGCGGCGTAGCGCGGCAGGAACGGGGCCAGCCCTTCGCGGTCGAACAGATCCAGTGCAGGCAGCAGGCGCGCCAGCACGGCGGCGGCCACCACATTGCGGTCCACCGGCGCGCCGGCCATCGTGTCCAGGTCGATCCAGGGCTGGGTGATCTGCTCGGCAAATGCGGGCGGCATGTGCACGTTGATGCCGATGCCGATCACCGCGCGCGCCGGGCCCGCATATTCACCGCCACCTTCGGCCAGCAGGCCGACCAGCTTGCGGCCATCGACGATCAGGTCGTTCGGCCATTTCAGACCGGCGCGGGTGTAGCCCAGGTCGTGCAGGCCCTCGGCCACGGCAATGCCGGCCACCAGGCTCAGCCCGCTCAGCCGCACCAGCCCGCCCTCGAACCAGCGCAGCACCGACAGGTAGACATGGGCCGCCAGCGGCGAGGCCCAGGTGCGGCCCCGGCGACCGCGGCCACCGGTCTGGCGCTCGGCCAGCCGGACGCTGACACCCCGCTCAGGCGCGCTGCAGCGCAGCAATTCGGCGTTGGTGGAGTCCACCGTCCACAGCACCTGCAGGTCGTGCAGCTGCCCGGCGGCGGCCGGCGGCAGGGCGGCCTGGATGCGCTCGGCGTCGAGCAGTTCCAGCGGCCGGGTCAGCCCGTAGCCGTCACCGGCGCGGCCTTCGATCTCCACGCCGGCAGCTCTAAGTCCTTGAATCCGCTTCCAAATGGCGGCGCGGGTCTGGCCCAGCTCACGCGCCAGGGCGTCGCCGGAAAGGCGTCCGGCAGCGAGTTTGGCCAGCAGTTGGCGGTCGTCCACGGCAGCTTCCATCAGGTAAGAGACGAATTATGCGGGAAAGCCCCCGGGGCTGCCCGCCGGCGGGGCTTCCATTGACAGCCCCGGATCGGGCTAGAATCGGGAACTCACCCGCCCTTCACCATGGATGTCGACGATGCGCCGCTATGCCCATTGCCTGGTCCTGCTGATGGTTCCGTACGCGGCCTCCGCGACGGATGCGCTGAGTGATGCCCGCGGCCCCTGCGTGTATTCGCCGGGCGATGCCGCCTCGCAGCGCCAGGGCAACGCCACCACCACCGCTTCGGCGGCGGCCCCGGTGAAGCCGGCCACCACCACGGCCACCAGTGCCGGCGGCGGTGGCGATGATGACGTGCTGCAGCGCATCCGCGCGCCGAAGTGGCACAGCTTCCTGCCGGGCATGTTCCGCTGATCAAGTCGTTGTTGCAGTGGCTGCGCCCCGCGCCGCAGCCGATCGATGACACGCTGTGGCAATCGGCCTGTGCACGCGCGGCATGGCTGCACGGCCTGGACGCGCAACGCCGCGACCGCCTGCGCACGCTCAGCGCGCGCTTCCTGCATGAAAAGACCATCACCCCGCTCGGCGGCCTGGTACTGCAACCGGCCGATGCCGTGCTGTTGGCCGCACTGTGCTGCCTGCCGCTGCTGGAACTGGGCGAGGCGGGCCTGCGCGGCTGGTCGCAGTTGATCGTCTACCCCGATGCCTTCCGCGTGCAGCGCAGCCACATGGATGCGGCCGGCGTGCTGCATGAGTGGGATGACGAGCTGATTGGCGAGTCCTGGGACAGCGGCCCGCTGATCCTGTCCTGGGCCGATGTGCAGGCCGACCTGCAGGCGCCGGACGAGGGTTACTGCGTGGCCGTGCACGAGATGGCGCACAAGATCGATGCGCTTGACGGGGCGATGGATGGTACCCCGCCCCTGCCGCGCGCGTGGCAGCGCACGTGGGCGCAGGATTTCCAGCAGGCCTACGATGCGTTCTGCGCGCAGGTGGATGCCGGCGAGGAGCTGCTGATCGATCCGTATGCCGCCGAAGCGCCGGAGGAATTCTTCGCGGTGGCCAGCGAGTACCACTTCACCGCACCGGATCTGCTGGCGCAGGCGCTGCCGAGCGTGGCCGCGCATCTGCGGCGGTTCTATGGCGAGCCACCGGTGTTGTCGGCGCAATAGCGGCAATGCGGAATGGGGTGCACCGGCCGGATACCGCGCCAGGGCGCCGTTACGGCCCCGGTGGCATCCGGGCTTCAAAGCGCGCGCCGCCCAGTTCGGCCGAACGCGCCACCAGCAGTTCGCCGCGGTAATCCTTGATCAGGTCCTGCACGATCGACAGGCCGATGCCGTGGCCCTGCACGCGCTCGTCGCCGCGCACGCCACGCTGCAGCACCTTGGCGATGTCGTCCTGGGCGATGCCCGGGCCATCATCGTCCACCGCCAGCAGCAGGCCGGCGCGGCGGGCGTTCGGGGCCGGCAGGGCCTGCACGGTCAGCAGCACGCGGCGGTTGGCCCACTTGAAGGCGTTTTCCAGCAGGTTGCCCAGCAGTTCCTGCAGGTCGCCCGGTTCGCCGTGGAAGCGCGCGGCCGGATCGATATCGAATTCGCACAGCACGCCCTTGGCGGCGTAGACCTTTTCCAGCCCGCGCACGATTTCCTCGGCGCTGGGCTCGATCGGCAGCGGTGCGGCAAACAGCTTGTGGCCCGACGAGGCCGCGCGCGCCAGCTGGTAGGACACCAGGTTGTTCATGCGCTGCAGCTGCACGTTCAACTCTTCGCGCAGCGCGCCATCGCCGGCGCCGCTGTCCATCTGCGTGCGCAGCACGGCAATGGGGGTCTTCAGGCTGTGCGCCAGGTCGGCCAGCGTGTTGCGCTGCCGCTCCAGGTTCTCGCGCTCGCTTTCAATGAAGGCGTTGATGCTGTCGGTCAGCGGTTCCAGCTCGCGCGGGTGGCGTTCGCTCATGCGCGCGGTCTCGCCGCGCTGCACCTTGGTCAGCTCGGTGATCACCCGGCGCAGCGGGCGCAGGCTCCACTGCAGGATGACCGTCTGCAGCAGCAGCAGGATCAGGCCGATGCCACCCAGGTAGAACCAGACCCGGCCGCGGAACACGCGCAGCTGCGCGCCCATCGCGCGGGAGTCTTCCATCACGTAGATGGTGTAGGGGAATTCGGTGGCCGGATCGGCGTCGGCGTCCCACACCAGGCCCAGGCCGTAGCGGTAGACCGAACCGGGGCTGCCGTCGATCTGGATCATCGGCAGCGGGCCTTCGAACACTTCCTGGTTCGGGCGCAGCAGGCCACCGCCCTGGGTGGGCAGCATCGGACCTTCGGCCGACATCGAATTGCCCTTGCCGTCCGGCATCACGACCTGCAGGTACAGGCCGCTGCCGGGACGGTCAAAGCGCGGGTCCGGCGGCTGCTCGCGGATGTACAGCGAGCGGTCGCGGGTGAAATCGATACCCGCCGCGTAGGCGGTGGCGTAGTTCTTCAACCGCTCGCGCAGGTTGGCGCGGGTGGTATCGGCAAAGGCAGCATCCAGCGCGTACCCGGCCAGGGCCAGGAACGCGACCAGGCCCACCGAAGCGGCGAGCAGCTGGCGCGCCTGCAACGAGCGCGGCCGCCAGCGTCGGAAGAACCACAGACGGCCGGACATCGTGCTATCGCCTTGCGAAGGGCTCAGCCCTCGTTGCGCGGAATGGCGAAGCGGTAGCCGCGGCCACGCACGGTTTCGATCGGCTTGAGCTCACCGTCCGGATCCAGCTTCTTGCGCAGGCGGCCGATGAACACTTCCAGCACGTTCGAGTCGCGGTCGAAATCCTGCTGGTAGATGTGCTCGGTGAGGTCGGCCTTGGAGACCAGTTCACCGGCATGCATCATCAGGTATTCGAGCACCTTGTACTCGTAGCTGGTCAGGTCCACGTTGCTGCCGGCCACGCTGACGGTCTGCGCGGCCAGGTCCAGGGCGACCGGGCCGCATTCCAGCGTCGGCTTGCTCCAGCCGGCGGCGCGGCGCAGCAGCGCATTGACGCGGGCCAGCAGCTCTTCGACGTGGAACGGCTTGACCAGGTAATCGTCGGCACCCTGCTTGAGGCCTTCGACCTTGTCCTGCCAGCTGGAACGGGCGGTCAGGATCAGCACCGGGAACTTCTTGCCTTCATCGCGCAGGGCCTTGATCAGCTCCATGCCCGACATCTTCGGCAGGCCCAGGTCGATGATGCCGACATCGAACGGCACTTCGCGGCCCATGTACAGACCTTCCTCGCCATCCTGTGCAGCATCGACGGCAAAGCCTTCGCGCTTGAGCCGGGCTGCCAGGGTCTCGCGCAGCGGGGCTTCGTCTTCGACCAGAAGGATACGCATGAACTCTCCCTAGTGTCCTGGGTGTGGCCCGAGGGCCGGTGGGTACGGTTTATGGCGACAACTATCCCTGTTCAGGGGTTATCGCCGCGTAGTGAAGACATATCCGATCGCGGCTGGCGGGGCTGTGAACGTGCCGGCGCCGGGTCGTCCATGTAGCGGACGCGGCCACGGTCATCCATGTATTTGACCCGGTTGATGTCACGGCCATCGAAGGGCACCCGCTCGGCGCCGAGGATGCGGCCACCGGTGGTGCGCTGCACGCGGCGCACGGCATCGGACATGGAACGCTCGTTGTCGCTGGCGCCCCGGCCACCGCGGTTCATCATTTCCGCCCGTGCCTGGTCCAGCTGCGGATCCTGCGCCCGCGCCTGGAACATGGGGACAGCCGCCACCATCGCCACGGTGGTGGCCAGGGCAATGCGGCAGGGGAAGGAAGCGGAAGACATCGATTGATCCTAGCCGAGCACGGCGATTCGTTCAAAAGTCGTAAATCCGGATGCCGGGGGATTGGACCCGGCGCTTTACAAATCCTTTGCAAATTCTTGGTTTTAGGCAGTGAATCCGGTCTGAACTTTTCCGGCGATGTGGCCGGGCCGTTCATCTAGGTGAACATTCGGGACCAAAGCGGAGCCCATGTCAAGTCAGGAATGTGATCTGGTTCACGCTGCAGAACGGTCAACGTCGCGCTCGGTCAGCGCCAGTGCCTGTTCCACCAGCGTCCAGTCCGCCCCGGGGCGATGCGCGCCCTCGCTCAGGACCTGGCGGAAGGCACGGCCACCGGGCTGGCCGTGGAACAGGCCCAGCAGGTGGCGGGTGATGTGCTTCAGGGCCAGGCCCCGTGCCAGCTGGGCCTCCACGTAGGGGCGCAGCGCGCGCAGCAGCGCCTGGCGGCTGCGCAGCGGCGCACCGGCCTGCACGGCCTCCAGCTGATGCAGCAGGTAGGGATCGTGGTAGGCCGCGCGGCCGAGCATGACGCCGTCGACCTTGCCGGCCTGCGCCTGCACCGCTTCGACGCTGGCCAGGCCGCCGTTGATCACCACCGGCAGCGCCGGTCGCTCGGCCTTGAGCCGGTAGGCCCAGTCGTACCGGAGCGGCGGCACTTCGCGGTTCTCCTTCGGCGACAGGCCCTTCAGCCAGGCATTGCGCGCATGCACGACCACCATTGCCGCGCCGGCGGCAACCTGCCGATCGACGAAGGCAGCGAACACGTCGTAATCATTGTCCTCGTCCACACCCAGCCGGCACTTCACCGTCACCGGGATGTCCACCGCCGCGACCATCGCCGCCACGCACTCGCCCACCAGCTCGGGTTCGCGCATCAGGCAGGCACCGAAGCGCCCGGCCTGCACGCGGTCGGACGGGCAGCCGCAGTTGAGGTTGATCTCGTCATAGCCCCAGTCCGCCGCAATGCGTGCGGCCTGGGCCAGCAGCGCTGGATCGCTGCCACCCAGCTGCAGCGCCAGCGGATGCTCGACGGCATCGAAGCCGATCAGGCGCTCGCGGTCACCGTGGATGACGGCGTTGGCGTGCACCATTTCCGTGTACAGCCGCGCACCCGGCGCCAGCAGCCGGTGGAACACGCGGCAGTGGCGGTCGGTCCAATCCATCATCGGGGCGACGGACAGGCGCAGGGAATCGGCGTAGCGGGCAGCGGCGGACGGCATCGGGCGGTTGATCGTGGAGCCTGGCATTGCCAGTGAGATCAATAGTTTACACCGGCCGGCTGAATGGCGGCGGGCGGACCAGCCCGGGGGCGCCAGCCCCGGGCAAAGCGCTCAGTAGTTGGTCACGTCGATCACCGCGAGCGCGGCGTTGTGGGTGTTGTAGGAAAAGCCGGCCGGCGGACGCGTTCCAAAGGCGGGGCCATAGGTACGCCGGCTGGACGGGGTCATGCCGAAGGTGACGGTGCCCCCGTTGACCGCTCCCCCGGACACGCTCACATCTTCGTACTGGTAGTACTCATCGGGCGCGCCCCAGCGCCGGAACGTGTTCACCGAATCGATGGCCGATGCCAGCGGCATCACGGCCCAGGCACGGGACCCATCGAACGAGGCGGTCCCCTGCCAGCCCGGCCGGCTGCTGGCCGAGCGCAGCCCCGCCACGCGCGCGGCTTTCCGGCCGGCATCGAACATCAGCCGCCCCGCGCCATCCCTGATGATCAGGCCGACGTTGCTCGGTGGCTCCTGCGGGGGGGCATACACGTACCACTGCACGACAGCGCCTGCCGGCCCGAACAGGTAGAACCCGGCCGGGTAGCCGTCGATCTCGTTGAAGTACTGGTAGCCCGCCACCGAGGAGGAGCGCACAGCAACAACGCCGCTGTAGTTGCCGATGTAGGCGCTGCCCCCCGGGTCGGTGACATTGTCGCTGCGGACCAGCGTCGATGTTCCCTGGGCCACCATGGCCAGGGTCGGGAAGGTGTCATCGATGAGCACCGTGCCCCAGTCGTTGATGATCTTGATGCCAGCGGTCATGTCAGCGTGCCCAGATTTCGACGAAGCCGCCGTAACGGCGGTTGGCCGGTACGTTGGCGAAATCCCAGCTGATGATGCTGGCCGCGGTGTTGATGGTGAAGACGGGCGAATACTGGCTCAGCGTGACCGGCGTCAGGTCGGTGTCTTCCGGCTGGCGCGAGAAACCCGCGCTGCCGTTGCCCGATCCATAGCTGATCCTGGCCAGCACCCGGAACAGGCGCCCCTGCGGGTCGTAGCCCAGACTGCCATCGGCATTGAATACCTGGATTCCTGCTGGCATTACCGTACTCCCTTGTGTGCACGCAGCTCCTGGCCGCGTTGAAGATGCGAATGAAGGATTGGCCGATGCACCGCGCGTTGTCGGCGCTCTTCGCCCAACGCCGCGCCCCAGCCCTGGCGATCAGTAGGTGTAGGCCGCCAGCACGTAGCTCGGCAGGCGCGAGGCGAACGTCTGGTAGGACGCCCCGCTGAGCGAGCGCTGGCGGTTGGCGGCACGCCTGCAGAAGTTGACGCGCAGATGTGATGCGGTTGGCGTGCTGATGGCCGCCATGTAGCGCATGTTGGTACGGATGGTAGGGCCACCGCCCTGTACGGCGTACACGTCGTGGCACAACCCTACATCTGACAGCAGGTAGGCAAGGTTGTTGCCCGGACCGTTGACCAGATCCCCGACCAGGATGTTGTCGTTGGACGTTTCGCTGGGAATGGGGGCCCTGGCACCGGACATGTTCACCAGCCCCGCCATGCGCAGCGGTCGGCTGCTCATGTCCCACTGCAGCGAACCATCGGCATTGACGACCTGCATGCCGACCCGGTTGCTGGGCACCGCGCGGCCCCAGGCCCACCACTCAAAGCTTGTCGTTCCCTGTGCCATGTTCCAGGAAAAACCAGCATTGCCTGAACTGATCCGCGTGGAACCACCATTGCAGCGGATGAACACCAGGTACGGAACGCTCTGCTGCGGCAGGCTGACCGACCCGCTCTCGCCGAGCGGGGAGGTGTTGCTGCCGATGGACTGAACGCCCTTTCCCGCGGCGAAGAATGCGAACGCGTGCGCGTTCACAAGGACAGGCACGCCACTGTCGTTGATGACTTCAAGACCGACAGACATCAGAAGCACCCGTAGAAAAGATAGGCATTCGGGTTGGACGTGGTAGCGAAGGTGAAGTTGATGTTGAGGTAGTCGCCATCAACCGCACCAGGCCGGGAGAAATTCATGAAGCCCATGGTCGGCGCGGAAAACTGGTTTCCATTCTGGTCCTGCCAACTGTCCCAATAGGTGGATGGAAGAATGGCGAACGGCTGCCCCATGCCCCCCATGCCGACAAGGACAGATGTGTTCCCACTGACCCGCAGGTCCCCCATGACCTTGCCTGCACGGTCATTGGTGTCGAACCACATCTGCCCATCCGCGCCGAAAATCTGCATCCCCGCTGCCATTACCAGATCCCCATCCGGACACGCACCTGCCCGTTGCTGTCGTACACATTGATGACGTTGTCGTTGATCGTCAGGCGCCCGCCATTGCCCGCACCATTCATTGTCAGCGTGCCGTTCTTGTCCAGTTTCCAGCGCGGCTGGCCATCGATGCCCACGGCATTGGACTGGATGACATCACCGATCATCGCGTTCTGGATCGTGCCGTTGGCGATGAAGGCCTGGTTGATGAACGTCTGCCCGCCCTGCACCACGAACGGTGCGCTGACCTGGCCACTGTTCTTGTTGAACAGCGCGAAGCGGTCGGCCTGCATCAGGATCTGGCTCTGGTAGCTGCCATCGGGCTGCTGTTCCACCCCCAGGCCCATGCCGGCCATGTAGATCTGGCCGGCACTGGTGATCTGTGCCTTGACGGTGTACGTCGCACTGACCTTGCCATCCAGGTTCACCACCGCCTGCGATACCTGCTGGACCGCCGCACTGACCCCTTCGATCTTGCCGGGCACGCCATCGATCTGCGCTTCAACGGTATCCACGCGCCGCGCCAGCGCGGCATCCTTTTCGGCCATCACGCTGTAGACGGTGATCGCGCCCGAACTGGCATCGTTCTCGCCGACGTTGTAGTCCTCTTCGCCGGCACTGTGGTCACTGACCTGCGCGAACAGGCCATCCACCTTCTCGCCCTGCGCGGTGACCTTGCCATCGATGGTGGCCACATCCAGCGCCAGCGAGTCCAGGCGGCCGACGACGGCACCGGCCTCGGCAACGGCCTGACCGATGTCCTTCCAGCGCGTGCCGGGCGGGGTCTCGTTGCCGGCCGCCGTGCCCTGCCAGCTCCAGATGCGGCCAAGGTGGATGACCGTCTGCCCGGGCGCATAGCTGGCGGCGGCATCCCAGACCAGGGGAGCCACCTGGCCCACCCGCTGCAGGGTCTGCTGCAGCTGCTGGCCCAGGGCACTTTCGTTGATGCGCCCGGCAAAGTACGCGTCATAGTCGGCGGCGTTGCTGCTGGCTTCGCCCATCACCCCTGCAGCGGCCGGATACCACGGCCCGACGTTGCCGCTGCGATCAACCAACCGCCCCCAGAACCAGAAGCGTGCACCGGCGGCCAGGCCATTCATCTGGTGCGTGGCCTGGGGGTAGGCGAAGTCGCCCAGCTTGGTGGCCTGGCTGCGGTCCGGGCTGGTGGCGTGCCACAGCTCGGTGCGTTCGGTATCCCCCGCGCCGGTGGGGAAGGCCCACGCCAGGTCGATGCCGAAGACCCGGCTGCGGCAGGCCAGCGACGCCAGTGCCGGAGGCGGCGTGGTCTTGCCTGCAATCGCGGTCAAGGCACTGAGCGCAGGCTGGGATACCGCCCCCAGCGCGTTCACGGCACGTACCCGGGCCAGGTACTGGCCGGCGTAGATGCCACGGACTTCGGCGCTCTGGGTCCCGACCCGCCCGATGCGGACCCAGTTCAGATCGCCACGGCGCCATTCCACGTCATAGGCGATCGCCTTGTCGGCGGCATCCCATTCAATGGTCAGCACCGAGGTGGCGATACCCTGGTCGACCACCGCGCGCGATGCCATGCGTACGTTGGCCGGTGGCGGCTGCACGCTCGGTGGCACGATGCTGATGGGCAGCGGCTCCAGGCGCGTGCCGTCATCAATGGCCGCGAACTTGCCCGGCACATGCTTGAGCGCGGTGATTTCATAGGTGACACCATCACCTTCGGTAATCGCCAGCACACGGAACTGCTGCAGGGCCAGTTCGGGTGATTCCAGTGCCCATACCGACTGCGCCACCGGCACCGCGGACCACGGTGCTGTCACGGTGAGGGTGTCGCCGCTCACCGACTGCACCGTGCGCGCTTCGGAATGGCCATTGGGCAGCGTCGCACGCAGGATGTCGCCTGCCGCGACCTGGTCCGGCGCCTTGTCCAGCACCAGCGTGCGCGGGCCTGCACTGCGGATGCGGCCGCCATTGCGCCGGCCTGCACGGTTCGCGTCGGCCACCTGGATGATGTCCCCGGGCATGCAGCCCAGGGCATCCAGCCCGACCGAGAAGCTGACCGTTTCGGTTTCCAGCATTTCCGTGTACAGGATGTGGTTGCCCACGCGCTGCGCCTGCGAACGCGAGTGGCAGCCCACGGCCGTCACCTCCATCTGGTTGATGCCGTAGCGCGCCACACCGGGCAGGTGCTGTACCACTTCCACCTTCTGCCGGCCGAAGTCCTCCGGATCGCTCCAGGACACCAGGGCAACCGTGTGGCGCGCCTTGCGCCCGCTGCCGGAGTAGCGGAAACGGCCATCGACCACGTTGGCCTGGCTGTAGGTCTGCACCGGATCCTTGGGCATGTCCGCCGCCGCCATCACCTGGCCACTGGCGTAGAAACTGATGCCGCGGAACATGCTGGCCATGTCCTGCAGCACGCGGTAGGCCTCGGCGCGGGTCTGCAGGTACAGGCTGCAGGTGAAGCGCGGCTCCTTGCCCCCCTGCCCATCGCTGACCGGCTCATCGCAGTAGCGCGCGATCTGGTACAGCCGCCACTTGTCCACCCAGTCCAGCGGGATGCGATGGCCCAGGCCGAACCGGTCGTTGGTGACGATGTCGAAGAACACCCAGGCCGGGTTGTTGGTCCAACTGCTCTTGAACGTACCGTCCCATACACCGGTGTAGCTGCGGGTGAGCGGATCGTAGTTGGACGGCACGCGCACCACGCGGCCCCACAACTGGTAGGCGCGGCTGGGGATGTTCTGGAACTGGCTGGCATCGACCTGCACCGCGGCCAGTGCGCAGTTGGGGTAGCGCAGCTTGGCATCGATGATCTCGGTCATCGACAGCACGTTGACGGTGTCGGCAACGGTGCTGCTGTTGGCATTGGCCGTCAGCCGGCGGATCCGCACCTGCCATTGGCTGCCGCTGGGCAGGTCGATACGGCGGCTGCGCTCGTACTGCGAGGTGGTCTTGCCGCTGAAGGCATCGGTCAGCACGGTGCTGAACGGTCCGCCGTCGGTGGCCAGGTCAACCGCATAGACGATGCGGTAGCCCTCGGTATCGCCGTTTTCGGTGTTGGTCTTCTGCAGCGCGGGCACCGCAAAGCGGATGCGTACCGCCGACAGGTCGGCACCGGACACCGTCCGCACGATCGGGGAGTCGCTGCGCAGTTCGACGTTGACGCCGACTTCGTTCTCGATCGAAGGGAACCCGGCGATGTGCTCCTGGTCCTGGGTACCGGAACGCGTTTCGACCTGGACGCCGGAAAAGTTCAGCGTGCCATCCGGGTTCTGTACCGGCACCTGGTCAAGGAACACCGACTGCTGGCCGGCCACCAGGCCGCGGATCTCGCCTTCGCTGGCCAGGTCGATGACGCGTGCCACCGCCATGGACCGCAGGCTGTCCGGGGTCTCCACCGGCGTGCGGGCGTTGCTCTTGCCTTTCTTGGCACCGGCCAGTGCCGCTGCTGCCACGCTGTGCCCGCGTGGCTGGGTCTGGATGATCGGTTTCAAAGCTGGTCCTCCGCCAGGATGCCGCCGCTGATCACGGCTGAACCCACGAACATGCCCTTGCTGTCATGGCCGCCGTAGGCGATGGGTACGGGATTGCCCTGTGCCTGGGTATTGATCGTGCCATTCATGCTGTAACTGGGCTGGTTTTCCGGGCTGTCCCTGGCCCCCACTCCCCTCGGTTGAGGAGACAGCAGCTGGGTGACACCACCGAACACCAAGCCCCACCCCAGCTTCATCATGGCGGTGCCTACCGGCCCGGCCCAGCCATAGCTCAGCCCGTTGATGATGTTGCCGGCCACGATCAGCACAACGCCCGCGATCGTCTGCAGCAGGCCACCACGCTTGCTGCCGAGCAGCACCGGTGCAATGCGGATGTCGTCCTGGCCGGGCGGGTCATGCAACTGCTCGGCGGACAGATTCTGCCTGCCGGCAAAGACGGAAAATTCCATGCCCTTGGCCCTGGCCCCCAGCAGGTACTGCTGGAAGCCGGGCAGCATCACGCACAGGGCATGCACGGCCTCAGCCGGGCTGTTGACCGCCAGCCGGAACCGGCGCCCGAAGCGGGCGCCCAGCTTGCCGTACAGGCGGATCGTACGCAGGCGGTCAGTCATGGCGCACCTCGCGATGGCGCACGATGCAGCGGGTGCGCTCGGCCCACATGCCGCCATAGGGCACGATCTCGGACAGGCGCCCGTGCAGGTGGTGCAGCATCTGGCCATCCCCCAGGTAGATGCCGGCATGGTTGGTGACCGGTGCCCGGATCTGCATCAGGATCATGTCGCCACGCCGCGGCGGGCCCTGGACCAGGTCGAAGCCTTCAGCATGCAGGCGCTCCAGGCTGTACAGGTCCTGGCCGCGGCTCCACCAGTCGTCTTCGCGGGCGTGGTCGTGCAGCGTGATGCCCAATTGGCGGGCATGGAAGTCGCGCACCAGGCTGTAGCAGTCCAGCACGCCGTGGGCGAACTGGCGGCCGACCAGCGGGGCCAGATAGCCACTGGGCTGGAGGGTCTGCAGATCGCCGCACTCCGGCGGCTGGCCCGCGACCTGGCCGACGCTGATGATGTGCCAGGCCAGGCCGCTGCGCTCGCACATCACCCGGTCAGCATCCGAAGGCGTGGCCGCAGCATCGGGATGGCTGTGCACCAGTGCCAGCACTTCGCCCTGGTCCTCGGCCGCGGCATAGTCCTCGGCGGGCAGGCGGAAGTGCTCGCTGGGCGTGCCGGCCGTGTTCCGGCAGGGCAGGTAGCACTCCTGGCCATCAATGGCCACGATCAGCCCGCAGCACTCGCGCGGGTACTCGGCCACGGCATGCGCCTGGATGGCCGTCAGGGTTGTCGGTTGCATGTTTCACCCATAAAAAAGGCCCGCGCGAGCGGGCCGGGAAGAAGGAAATGGCGCTGCGCTCAGGAGCGCAGCAGGCCAGCGGCGGGGAAGCCGCCGTAAGGCAAGGGCTTGTCCTGCCCGAAGCGCAGCTTGCAGCTGCGCACGCGCCCGCCACACTGGTCGCGGGCCGGATCGCTGGTGGCCACATCGTCGGCGTCGGCCACCGGCGGGCCGTTGTAGCCGCAGTAGGCACCGCGGTAGCCGCCGCGCACCAGCCAGCCGCACATGCCGGCGATGATCTGCCGTCCGGGCAGCTGCTCGCCGTTGAGGTCGATGGCCGTGGTCAGTTCGAACTCCACCATTTCCTTGTCTTCACCGATCTTGCGTTCGATGAACCAGACTTCATCCGGGAAATGCTCGTTGGGGTCGGCACTGGGATTGCCGTCCTCGAAGTTGGCTGCATCCAGGTACCGGGCCAGCGTCTGCCGGCGGATGAGGCGGGCACCGACCAGGTCGTCGAACATCAGGCACATGGCGGTGATGCGGCCATCGATGTTGCTGACCCGCAGGCGCGGGCTGGGCGGCTGGTCGCTGGTGCGCTCGAAACCGGAGGCTTCGATGGGCCAGGCGCCGTACTCCTGCCCCTGCCACCAGATCACACCGGACTGCAGGTGCGCATGGAAGTAGAGCTGGTCGGCACCGAAGCTGCTGGCATCCAGCTCGAAGACGGTGATGCGGCCACCCGGCTCAAGCTGCTGGGCGTCGGCGGTAATCATGGTTGTCGCTCCTGTACGGCAATGCGGTGTAGGGTGCCTGTCCGCGGAAGACGACGACCTGGTGGCCGGGCCGCAGCGAGGCATTGGTGGTGAAGCAGCGGATGGGAAGGGGCCGGTCGCCTGGCGCGGGCATCACTCACAGCTCCGCATCGGCCTGGACCAGGACCTGCGAAGTGGTGGACCAGACAACGACGCCGCCCCAGCCCTGCATGTCGTTCGGCAGCGAGGCGATGACCGCCGCGTCCACCGTCGATTGCCAGCCGGGGTTGCCGGCGTTGAAGTTGACCACCACGCCCCCGTTGCCGAAGCCCACGATGTTGAGCGCGTTCGAGGGCGAGGTGACCTTCGGTGGCACGCGCTTGGATACCTTGAACGGAACGCTGGCACGGGTATCGCCATTGGCGGTGTAGGTGATGCCCAGCACGCGGTTCGTATCGACCTGCTCGTAGTAGCGCTGGCACAGCAGCAGCTCCAGTGCCTCGGCACGGTATTCGAAGGCGGTGGCGGTATCGCCCTCCTCGATCTGGATCTCGGCCAGCTGGACCGTGCCGCTTTTCTGGCCGGCACCGAAGGCCCGCCCCGCAAAGCTGGCACCGGCATCCAGCCAGACGCTCAGCTGCAGGTAGTCGCCGGGGCCGAGGGTCTTGCCGGTGATGGCCGGAACATCGACGGTGACCTGATGCCAGCGCCACACCGTATCGAGCGTGACCGCCGCGCCGATGCTGTCCAGGGCGGTGGAGCCCCCGGTGCCATAGGACTGCTGGAACTCCACACCGACCCGGAAGCCGTCCACGCTGGAGCGTGCCTTGAAGCTGATCGTGGCCTTGCGGCCCGACAGCGTCCGCACACCTTCGATGCGCTGCTGCACCAGGGCCATGTTGCCTGCACCGGCAGTGCTCTGGACGTCCAGCCGGAGTGCGAAGCGCGAGCCGGCCAGCAGGTTGCCCGCAGCACCACCGCCGGCCGGAATGTCCTCGCGGGTGACCGCCACCGTCGACCCGATCGCGTTCACCAACCAGCGATCGGCCCCATAGCGGGGGCCGCTGGCGGCGGGCAGCGTGGTACCGCGCTGCCAGACCTGGAAACCACCGTTGATGAGGCGGTTGCGCCCGGTGACGCGGCCGTCCAGATGCAGCAGCGCCGACTGCGCCGCCTCCAGGCCGGCATAGAGCTCGGCGAAATTGTCGTTGACCTTGGTGAAGGCCGGGCGCTGTGTTTCACCCCGCTTGCCGTTGGGCTGGACAGTGTCGAGGTCGATGATCTTGCGTGTCATGTTTCAATCCTTTTCTGTAGGCGCCGGCATAGGGCGGCAGGCTGATACCCGGGCATCAGCGTCCAGCGGCTGCCTGCCAGACAGGGCTGGAACGGCGGCAGGCCGGAACTGGAATGCTGTTTCACGATGACGATGTCTGGACGAAGCAGGGCGACTGCAGCCACGCCGCACGGCCGGACTGCGCCGTTCAACAGCCACCTGCAGCACTCACCAGGGCCGCATCACCTTGAAGGACGGGATCAGCACTGGCGCGACAGGCCCGTGCACGTTGAATGGCCCCCGATCACCGCACGCACGCCCCGATGAAGACGCTGCAGTACCGCCAATGGCATGCGGGGTATCAGTAGATTTCCGCGTCGGCGGTGTAGTGGAACCAGGCACCGAAGTTGTTGGTGCTGTTGTTCCAGTTCAACTCTGCGCCGCTTGAGGCGGGGTTTCGCAACGCCACGACATTCACATCGGAGTTGTCATTTTGCGTGACCTTGCCCGCCACGCCACTCACCGCCGAGTAGATGGTGACAGTGGGTGTTGCCCGCATCGATACCGGGAAGCGGATGGGATACGCACAGAAGCTGGGGGTTGCCCCCTGCTGGAAGCCGATACCGATCCGGCCTGCATCGTTGGCGGTGCCTGGCGCGATATCCAGCGGGTAGCTCTTGTTGAAGTAGCGCTGGCACAGGTCCAGTTCCATGCCAAGCGGGCGCAGTTCGAATCCGGTCGCCTTGCTGCCGGCTTCCAGCTGCACCATCGCCAGGCCGAAGTTGCCGTTCTGGCCCCTGATCGCACCGCCATAGCCATCGGCACACAGGTCGATGACCACCCACAGGAAGTGGCTGCCGGCGTTGCTGCCGAGTGTCTTGTTCTTGACCGATGGCAGCTGCACCGTGAACTGGAAGTAGGTCCAGCGATCCGGGCGGACATCCACCGTACCCAGTTCGATGCTGACCGGAGCCGATGGCGAGCCACCGGTACCGAAATGCTGGATGAGGCGGGCACCGATCTTCGTTCCCGAACTGCCATAGACGAAGCCGGAGAGGGTTGCGGCGGTACCGGACAGTGTGGTGACGCCCTCGACCTTCTGGGCGACGTAGGCGCTACTGGTCGAGGTGGTACCTGAGACAATGCTGTTCCAGAAGCGCGTCGATTCCGGCTGTGCACCGCCATCGGGCAGGTTGGCCCCGCGGTTGACCTGGTGGGTGCAGCCCAGTGCCGCCCCCGCCCAGCGATCGGCGACATAGACCTCACCACCGGCGGTCGAGCCGGTGATGCCCCGCTGCCAGAAGTCGAAGTTGCCGTTGATCAGCCGGTTCCGGCCCGGAATGCGCCCGTTGATCGCCAGGTCCACGGCCGCCGGAATGGTGCCGATGGCGGCCTGCACGTCGGCCTTGGCCCTGGCCACGTCCTGTTCGATTTCGTTCTTGAGCTCGCTGACCGTGTCCACGATGGTCGTCACGCTGCCGAGGGCGTCATACACCTCGGCGAAATTCTCGTTGACCTTGGTGAAGGCAGGCCGCTGTGTTTCGCCGCGCTTGCCGTTGGGCTGGACGGTATCGAGATCGATGATTTTCCTTGCCATCTTTTTCTCCTACGGCTGGAAGGTCTGTTCAAAGGTGGCGGTGATGCTGGAGACCGTTCCGCCCAGATGGCTGTCGGTGTAGGTAGTGCAGTAGTACAGGCCGGTTCCCAGCGGCCCGTGCCAGAGGAAGCTCTGGCCCACGTGGCCATCCAGGAAGGCGACGATGTCGCTGATCGTGCTGCGCGTGCCGACGAACTGCAGCTGGTAGCTGCGCGCGGTGGCATTGAGGCCATCGGCAACGGACTGCCCGTAGCCATCGCCGAAGCGCACGCGCTTGACCGACGCGGTGGTGGTGCCGGTGCTCTGGCTGGTGGCCGGCCAGGTAAAGGTGTCGCTCATCGCATTGCACTCCTGCTGAGGATGCCGCCGGCCTTCAGGTCGCGGGCCTGGAGCTCGCGGTACTTGCGCTCCACGAACTGGCCGATTTCGTTGCCGAACTGCTGCAGCGTGCTTTCATTGCTGCTCACTTCCTTGCCGCCGTTGTTGTCGATGCGGATGCTGACCCCCACGCCGCCACCGCCACCGGCGCCATGTGCGGCCACGCCCAGGCGGCCATCCGGGCCACGCTGCAGCGGCATGATCGCTTCCGGGCCGGCTTCGCCGAACACGCCGGCGCCCTTGGCGAACGCGAACAGCTGCGGCGTGTCATAGACACCGCCGGAGTAGGCCGACAGGCTGGGCGACTGGTAGACACCGCCCTTGGCATTGGCCTGTGGCGCCGCCCCGCCCAGGCCGAGCAGGCCCGTGATCTGCTTGACGCCCCAGACGATGGCCTGCTGGATGGCGATCATCTTGAGGTCGGCGATGATCGACTTGGCCAGTTCCTTGTAATTGGATTTGCCCTTCGTCACGAAGCTCTGCAATGCCGCCTCGGCTCCGGTGAATGCCTTGGAAAATGCTTCCTTGGTGGCCTTGGCGGAGTTCTCGGTCCTTTCCATGTATTCGCCAAGCGCGCTGCCGAAGCCCTTGCGGAACCCCGAGAACCCCTTGGTGTCCTTACCATCCTTGGCGTCCTTGGCATCGCCCTCCTTGGCATCGCCGGCCTTGCCGTCCTTGGGGGCGGCCAGGCCCGCGGCGCCGGCCTCGTCCTTGGTCTCGTCCTTGGGCGTCAGGTCGACCCCCATCAGGCCGGCGATCTTCCTCGCCCCCCAGACCAGCGTCTGCTGCACGGCAATCAGCTTCAGGTCGGACAGGATGGACCGGGCCAGTTCCTTGTACTTGGACTTGCCGGTGGTCACGAAGCTCTGCAGGGCTTCCTCGGCGCCGGTGAACGCCTTGTCGAAGGCCGCCTTGGCGGCGGCGGCGGTGTTTTCGGTCTTGCCGATGTACTCGCCGAGCGCGCTGCCCAGGCCCTTGCGGATGCCCGCCCGGCCCATGTCGTCCTTTTCCGTCTTTTCTTCTTTCTTCTTGTCCTTGCCGGCGTCACCGCCCGCGGCGGCCGCACCGCTCTTCGCCGCCGCCTGCAGCTGCGTGTTCAGCGCGGTCAGCTGCGTGGACAGTGCCGTGACCAGCGAGGCGCTGGTGGTCAGCACGGCATTGAATGCCTGCTGCACCGTATTGATCTTTTCCAGCTGCCGCTGGAATTCCTGCGTGGTGCTGGTCATCTCGGTCATGCTGCGCCTTGCTGCCTGCATGGCCGTTTCCAGTGCGTTGCTGGCCTCCACGGTGGCCCGTGTGCTGCCAGGCGATGTAGTGCTCATTGAGTGTTCCTCGGGAGAGTCGGCTCCGCATCGGCGGAGTCGGGACCGGCCATCGGCGTTGCCGCGATGGCCGGCTCATTCCTGTTGCATCTGCTCCAGGGCAGCGCGTTCGATGACGCGGATGGCCGCCATCACCTCGTCGTACCGGTCGCCGTCGAGCGCTTCGCGCTCCAGCTCCCGGTAGACCACGTTGTAATCCAGCCCGATCGGGCCACCTGCGCCGACGCGCCACTGGGTGGCAACCCGCGAGAAAAGCGCGATGGGAAGCACGCACTCCGGCCACAGCTCGACCTGTGGCGGCGGAAAATGCTTTGCCTTCAATCCAAGCTGCATCAGCTCGGATTCGGTGGGGGCCCGCCAGTACAGGGCCCCCACCGCCTCGATCAGTTTCCCTTGCGCGCGACCTGCAGGGCCTGGGTGTAGCCACCGATGATGGCGCCATCCAGGCCGGCCTGCTGCTGCAGGGCCAGTTCGACACCGGCCGTGTCCAGGGTGACGTCGGCATCCCAATCGACGACGATGTCCAGGATTGCCTGGGCCACGCTCAGCGTGTCATCGCCCAGGCGCTCGAGCAGCTGCGCATAGTCGGCCACCGGCAGGTGCCGGTAGGTCAGGTTCAGCTTCTGCTCGCGACCGTGGCCGACGATGGTCAGGGTGCTCTTGAACGTCTCCGGCGCCTTGACCTGGAACATCAGGCGCCCTCCACCAGGATGGAATCGGCCAGTGCGGTGAAGGTGGCGGTGGTGCCCATCGGGGTGTTGGCCGCCATGCTCGGGTCGCCGTTGTAGCTCAGGTAGCCGTACCAGTACAGGACGTCGCCGCCGACCAGCTTGGCGCGCAGCACGACCGGCTCGCCCTTGGCATCGGCGTTCTTCAGCGCGGCGTACCACGGCTTCTTCGGGTCGTAGAACAGCGGCAGGGTGATGGTCTTGGCGTTCTTGAAGGTCGGCAGCTGGACCTGGCGGCCGGTCGGGTCCTCCAACAGGGTGCCGCTCCAGTACTGCTGTTCGCCACCGGCGGTGGTCGGGTCGCCCTGCTGGTCCAGGTCGATGAAGGGGCCGGCCTTGCGCAGCACGCCGGCGCCGCTGGTGCCCGGGAACAGCACGTTGTCAGTGGTGTCCACGCCCAGCAGTTCAACGCTGCCGGTCGCGGCGGCGCCGGCGCGGGTGGCGCGGTTCTTCAGGGCCGGCCAGCCCGGCAGGTCGACCACCAGCACGTCACCGGTATCGACGCTGTTGGCGGCAACGCTGGCCAGGGCCGGATGGGCCTTGGAGACGGCAGTGGTGGCGATGGGGGTGGCAGTGACCGGTGCGAAGCCGAACTGGGTGCCCTTGGGAAGCTTGAGTGCCATGTTGCATTTCCTCGTTCTGATTGGAAAAAAAAGACCCGGCGCGAGCCGGGTCCGGGGTACGTGGAGCGGTGGAACTAGGGGTCGGGGTACCACAGCCCGATATCGAGCCGCGCCCCGTATTTGCGGATCGCCGGCTCATGGACGGCGACCGCTGCACCGAAGGATTCGGCCTTCGGCAGTCCGGCACACACCTGGTCTTCGATCCTGCGCACCAGGGTGTTTGCCTGTTCCCGGCTGTCGGCCCACACGGTCAGCTGCACGCGGGCGTGCTTCTGTTCGGGCGTGCTGCCTTCGTTGAACCACAGCGCCTGCCCGCCTGCCTGCCGGTAGACCGCGCAGGGGTAGATGACAGGCTCGGGCGGGGTGTCGGGGTAGAGGCGGCCCTGCAGCAACGGGCCGAGCAGCTGCTGCAGCTGCACTTCGTAACTCATCGTGGTGTCCTCATGGCGATCGGCTCAGGCCGTGCCGGCCCGCTGCTCGGTGAACAGCACCGCCGTCTGCCCCAGGGCATGGTCGGGGGCGACGCCGGTGATGTCGAAGGTGTGGCCGTCATGCACGATGCGCATGCCGACGGTGATGCCCGCCCGTCGCGCCGGCGGCAGGCGCACCTGGAAACGCTGGCGGCGGATGGAAGCAGGCAGGCCACTGTCCAGCAGCAGCCGCTGCCCGGCATCGGCCGGATCGGCAGCAACCGCAGCCCAGAGGTCGGCCACGGTCACCCAGGCCTCCAGCGGCTGGCCCCAGGCATCGGCACGCCCATCGCGGCGCTCGATGCGGATGCGGCGATTGAAGTGGCCGGCGTTCATGGCGTGCCTGCCAGCCGGTAGGGATCCAGCAGCGCGGCGGCGCCGAACGGCAGTTCAACGGCGATGGCCGCGGTGCCGGCCGACGGTGGCAGGGCATGCACGGACACGACCACCGCTTCGCGATGGGCATACAGGTGGCCCAGCAGCAGGCGCACCGCTGCGCGGATGCTGTCGTTGGCCGGCAGGCCCTGCAGCAGGCGTGCCCCGCGCGCGGTGGCGACGGCCAGGCGGCGGTCGGCCACATCGCGCATGGCCTTGGCCTTGGCGGCATTGCCTTCGGCCGTGGCGGCGGCAACCGCGGCATCATGCCCGGCCACCGCCGCCGCCATGTCCTGCGGGAACTGGTCCAGCGCCTGGTCCAGCGCGGTCTGGTCATCAAACAGGGAGCGACCCAGGTAGGCCGACGCCGCATCCGTGGCAGCGGCCAGCAGGTCGCCCAGGATCGCGTCGTCGTAGTCGCCATCGATACGGCAGTGCACGCGGCACTGCTCAAGTGTCAGCAGGGGCATCGAGCCCTCCTTCGTTGGTGGATGTCAGGTGCCCCGGCCCTGCGCGCACGGCAACCGCCCGCGCAGTCGGCAGGACGGCGCGGCAGCACAGGGTCGGGGCGGAAACGGATCAACCCCTGCCAGGACGGCGGGGCGGGACACGATGACGGGCAGGGGCGGAACGCCCTGACGAAAAAAGCCCCCGGGGTCGCCGGAGGCTTCTATGTCATCGTGGTTGAAAAGATACGCGGCGGGTGTGCACCCGTCAATCGGCAAACCGTCACCAGAAAAGTGACCTGCCGGACGGTGGCGGGGCGGTGGTCACAGCGGTGTCGGCGCGGCTGGCTAGAATGCATGCCATGGCCACTTCCCCTGCCCGTCCCCCGTTCTTCGATACGCGCAGCGAACAGGGCGTGCTGCGTATTTCCATCGCCTTTTCGCTCGCGGTGGCACTGGCCGGCGTGGTGTTCGGCCTGCTGGCCAATTCCTCGCTGATCATCTTCGATGGCATCTACGGGCTGATCGATGTGGTGATGACCTGGCTGTCGCTGCTGGTCGCGCGGTTGATCGCGCTGTCCACCCAGACCGATGCCCTGCAGTCGCGGCTCAACCAGCGCTTCACGATGGGTTTCTGGCATCTGGAGCCGATCGTGCTGGGGGTCAGCGGCACGCTGATGATCGGTGCGGCGCTGTACGCGCTGGTCAATGCGGTGGATGCCCTGATGTCCGGCGGCCGCCACATCGCGCTGGGGCCGGCGATCCTCTTCGGCGTGGTCTCGCTGCTGGCCGAAAGTGCGTTCGGCCTGTTCGTGCTGCGCGCGAACAGGCGCATCGGTTCGGACTTCATCGCCCTGGATGCGAAGAACTGGATCATCGCCGCCAGCATGTCCGCCTGCTACGTGGTCGCTTTCATCGGCGGCATGCTGGTGCAGGGCACGCACCTGGCCTGGGTCGGGCCGTACATCGACCCGGCCATCCTGGCGGTGGTGTGCCTGTTCGTGATGGTCGCCCCGCTGGGCACCGTGCGCCAGGCCGTGGCCGGCATCCTGCTGGTCACCCCGGCCGACCTGCAGGCGCATGTGGATGCCGTCGCGCGCGAGGTCGTGCAGCAGCATGGCTTCATCGAACACCGCAGCTATGTCGCGCAGGTCGGCCGCGGCCAGCAGATCGAACTGTTCTTCGTGGTCCGCGCCGATGACCCGCCACGGCCACTGGCCGAGTGGGACCAGCTGCGCGATGCGATCGGCCATGCGCTGGGCGAGGAATCGCCGGACCGCTGGCTGACCATCATGTTCACCACCGACCGGGAATGGGCGATCTAGCCTCCACGGCACCAATCCGTACGATGTGTCATGTTTGACGGACGCCACATCACCCTTCGTACCGATCCTTCCGGCAAAGTATCTCTCACCGGCCACCCCGGCCATTTCTGACAGGAGCACCCCGATGTCCATCGAAAAGGTTCTGTACACCGCCCAGGCCACTGCAACCGGCGGCCGCGAAGGCCGTGCCGTGTCCTCCGACAACGTGCTGGACATCCAGCTGTCGACCCCGCGCGAGCTGGGCGGCGCCGGCGGCCCGGGCACCAACCCGGAACAGCTGTTCGCTGCTGGCTACTCGGCCTGCTTCCTGGGCGCGCTGAAGTTCGTGGCCGGCCAGGCCAAGGTCGCGCTGCCGGCCGACACCACCGTCACCGGCCGCGTGGGCATCGGCCAGATTCCGACCGGTTTCGGCATCGAAGCGGAGCTGACCATCACCGTGCCGGGCGTGCCGCGCGAGCAGGTCGAAGAGCTGGTGCAGAAGGCCCACATCGTCTGCCCGTACTCCAACGCCACCCGCGGCAACATCGACGTGACGCTGATCGTTGCCTGATGGCGACGGGGTCGGCCCCCTTCTGCATGACGACAGGGGGCTGATCCCAAAAAAATGGGCGGATGCCGGCCGAAACCGGGCATCCGCCCATCCCACCCCGGGTGGGCCCCGGCACGTGGCCGGGGACGCATTCGCTTACTTCTCGCTCGCGATGAGCTGCACCACGCTGGAGAAATCCAGCTTGCCGCGACCGGCCTGGTGGTTCATCGAGTACAGGTTGCGGGCCAGTTCGCCCAGCGGGATCGAGGCGCCCACGCCCATCGCCGCCTCCACCGCCAGCCCCATGTCCTTGAGCATCAGGTCGCTGCCGAAGCCGCCGCTGTAGCCGCGCGAGGCCGGCGCATTTTCCAGCACGCCCGGCCACGGGTTGCACACTTCGGTGGCCCAGCTGCGGCCGGTGCTGACGGCCATCATCTGCGACAGCACCTTCGGGTCCAGTCCGTGCGCCACGCCCAGGGCGATGGCTTCACCGGTCACCGCCATGATCACGCCCAGCGCCATGTTGTTGCACAGCTTGGCGACCTGGCCGGCACCGCTGGCACCGACGTGGAAGATGTTCTTGCCCATCGCCTGCAGCACCGGGCGCGCGCGTTCCAGCGCATCCTCTTCGCCACCGACGATGAAGGTCAGGGTGCCGGCCTGGGCACCGGCGGTACCGCCGGACACCGGCGCGTCGATCATCTGCAGGCCGCGTGCCGCAGCGGCCTCGGACACCTTGCGCGCGCTGGCCGGCGCAATGGTGCTGCAGTCGATGACCAGGGCACCGGCTGGAATCGCGGCGAGGATGCCGTCATCGCCCAGGTACACGCCTTCGACGTGGCGGCTGGCGGGCAGCATCGAAATCACCACCTCGGCATCGGCCAGGGTGTCGCGCGCCGACGCGGCCGCGCTGGCACCGGCATCGACGGCGGCCTGCACCGCGGCCGGGACCAGATCGAACACGCGCACGGTGTGGCCGTTCCTGACCAGGTTGGCGGCCATCGGGCCACCCATGTTGCCCAACCCGATGAATGCAATGTGGCTCATGCAAGGCTCCTTTCAGCAAGGGGAGTGCCCAGGTCGGCCAGCGGATGCGCGGTGCCGGCCCAGGGGGAAGCGAAGAAGGTGTCGGCCCACGCAGCGCTGGCCTCGGCCAACGAGGCCGGGTTCCACGACGGGTTGCGGTCCTTGTCGATCAGCAGCGCGCGGATGCCTTCGGCGAAATCGCCATGGGCCGCGCAATGCAGGGCGACGATGTACTCCAGCCGGTAGACGCTGGCCAGATCCTGGCCGGCACTGCGGCGCTGCAGCTCGAAGGCCAGACGCGCCGAACCGGGGGCACCGGCGGCGAGGGTCTTCTGGGCGGCCTGCAACCAGGCATCATCGGTCTGCAGGGCGGCAATGCGCGCGACGATCGCCTCGAGGTCATCGCCTTCGCACAACGCAGTCACCTGGGCGGCGTTGGCCAGCAGCGGGCCAGTGGGCGCATCGCTGGCAAAGGACTGCAGCAGGTGCGACAGGCGCTCGTGGTTGTGCGCGGCATCGGCCGACCACGCGACCTGCAGCAACGCGTCGAACACCGCGCTGCGACGTTCTTCGGCCACGTGCACGTCGGCCAGGCCCGCGTAGATGGCATCGCCCGGGTTGAGCAGCGCGCCGGTCAGGGCCAGGAACAGGCCACCGTTGCCCGGCACGCGCGGCAGCAGCCAGCTGCCGCCGACATCCGGGAACAGGCCAACGGTGATTTCCGGGAAGGCCAGCTTGGAACGCTCGCTGACCACGCGGTGGCTGGCACCGGACATCAGGCCGATGCCGCCGCCCATCACGATGCCGTGGCCCCAGCACAGGATCGGCTTGGCGTAGGTGTGGATGAGGTAATCGACGCGGTACTCGACGTCGAAGAACTCGGCAGCGTAGTCGTTCTGGCGGATGTCGCGGTGGCCGGCCTCGCGGAAGGCGACCATGGCCTTGTACAGGCTGTGCAGGTCACCACCGGCGCAGAATGCCTTTTCGCCTGCACCCTGCAGCACCACCATCGCGATGCCGTCATCGTCGGCCCAGGCGCTCAACTGCTTCAACAGCAGGTGCGCCATCGGCAGCGAGAAACCGTTGAGCGTGCGCGGCGCGTTGAGGGTGGCGATGCCGATGCGCGTACCATTACTGGCAGCGCGCTCTTCGAACAGCACCGGCGCGTCGTCGGCAGCGGTGTCGGTGGTCATGCGTTCTTCCACTGCGCGGCGCGCTTTTCCAGGAAGGCGGTCACGCCCTCGACCTGGTCGGCGGTGTCGAACAGATCGACGAAGGCTTCACGCTCGGCCACCAGCGCCGAGGCGTGGGTACCGGTGCGGGTGGACTGCACCAGGGTCTTGCAGGCGGCGATGCTGGTCGGGCTCTGCTTGCCGGCCTTGGCCGCCCACTCAAGTGCCAGTGCCTTGGCTTCGCCCTTGCCGACCTTTTCTTCGGCCAGGCCAATGCGCAGCGCGGTCTCGGCGTTGATGCGCTCGCCCAGCAGGATCATGCGCTTGGCCCAGCCCTCGCCCACCAGGCGCGGCAGGTTCTGGGTGCCACCGGCGCACGGCAGCAGGCCGACGGTGGCCTCCGGCAGCGCGACCTGGGCGTGCTCTTCGATGATGCGCAGGTCGCAGGCCAGCGCACATTCCAGGCCGCCGCCCATCGCGTAGCCGTTGATCGCGGCAATCGACACCCCACGGAAACCGGACAGCGCTTCAAAGGCTTCGCCGAAGCGGCGCGCGGCCTCGCGTGCGGCGGCCTTGTCGCCCGAGGCGAACTGGTTGAGGTCGGCGCCGGCGGAGAAGAACTTCTCGCCGTCACCGGTGATCACCAGTGCGTAGATCTCACGGTCTGCGTTCAGCGCGCCGACCAGGTCGCGCAGCGCCGACAGGCTGTGCACGGTCCAGGTATGCGCCGGCGGGTTGTGCAGGGTGACCACGGCGGTGTGACCATCGGCCTCGACCTTCAGGCCCACGTGCTCCTGGGTACGCCAATCCTTCATCGCAGTTCCTCTTCGGTGTTGAGCAGGTGACGGGCAACGATCACCCGCATGATCTCGTTGGTGCCTTCCAGGATCTGGTGCACGCGGCAGTCGCGCAGCAGGCGCTCGATCGGGTATTCGCGGATGTAGCCGTAGCCGCCGTGGATCTGCAGGGCTTCATTGCAGACGTTGAAACCGGCATCGGTGGCAAAGCGCTTGGCCATCGCGCACCACACGTTGGCATCGCTGGCACCGGCGTCGAGCTTGCGCGCGGCGGTGTGCACCATCTGCCGGGCGGCGACCAGTTCGATGGCCATGTCGGCCAGCTTGAACTGCAGTGCCTGGAACTCGGCCAGCGCCTTGCCGAACTGGCGGCGCTCGCCCATGTAACGGCGCGCGGCATCCAGTGCACCCTGCGCGGCGCCCAGCGAGCAGGCGGCGATGTTGATGCGGCCGCCGTCGAGCCCCTTCATCGCCAGCTTGAAGCCGCCACCTTCCTCTCCCAGCAGGTGGCTGACCGGCACGCGGACGTTCTCGAAGGTGATGCCCCGGGTGGGCTGGCTGTTCCAGCCCATCTTCTCTTCCTTGCGGCCGAAGCTGATGCCCGGCAGGTCCGACGGCACGGCGATGGCACTGACACCTCCGGCACCGGGGCCACCGGTACGTGCCATCACCACCAGCAGCTCGGTGGCACCGGCGCCGGAGATGAAGGCCTTGGCGCCGTTCAGCACAAAGTGGTCACCCTCGCGCACGGCCGTGGTCTTCAACGAGGCCGCATCGGAACCGGCACCCGGCTCGGTCAGGCAGTACGAGGCCAGCTTGAGGCCGGCGGCCAGGTCCTGGCCCCACGCTTCGCGCAGGCTGTCCTGGCCCCACTTGGACACCATCCACGAGGCCATGTTGTGGATGCTGATGTAGGCCGCGGTCGACGGATCGACCGAGGCGAGCTCCTCGATGACGACGGCGGCGTCCAGGCGACTCAGGCCGCTGCCGCCGACTTCCGGGTCCATGTACAGACCGCAGAAGCCCAGTTCACCGGCCTTGGCGATCGCCTCGCGCGGAAAGATGCCCTCCGCATCCCATCGCGCGGCGTGCGGCGCCAGTTCGGCCTGTGCGAAGTCACGCGCTGCCTCGCGGTAGGCCTGCTGCGCTTCTTCCAGTTCCGTCGTCATCGAGTGGCTCATGGCGGCTCCCTGCTTACTTGAGGCTGATCGTGGTGTTGACGCCGTGGCTCAGCGTTTCGTCATCGAACCAGCGCGCGGTGACCGTCTTGGTCTGCGTGTAGAACAGCACCACCTGCTTGCCGTACGGACCCAGGTCACCCAGCTTGGAGGCGCGCGAACCGGTGAAGGAGAACAGCGGCACCGGCACCGGGATCGGCACGTTGATGCCCACCTGGCCGACGTCGATGTCTTCCTGGAACTTGCGCGCGGCCGCGCCGGACTGGGTGAACAGTGCGGTGCCGTTGCCGTTCGGGTTGCTGTTGACCATCGCGATGGCGTCTTCCAGCGTTTCCGCTTCGAGGATGACCAGCACCGGCCCGAAGATTTCCTCGCTGTAGATGCGCATGTCGGTGGTGACACCGGCAAAGATGGTCGGGCCGACGAAGTTGCCCTTCTCGAAGCCATCGACCTGCGGGTTGCGGCCGTCGAGCACCAGCTTGGCGCCCTGCTCCACGCCCGAAGCGATCAGGCCTTCCACGCGCTCGCGGGCGGCGCAGGAAATGACCGGGCCGACATCGGTGCCGGATACGGTGCCGCCGCTGACCTTCAGGGTCTTGGCCTTGCTCACCAGGTCCTGCACCCAGTTGCGTGCTTCACCGACCAGTACCAGGGTGGAGGCGGCCATGCAGCGCTGGCCAGCGGCACCGAAGGCGGCGCCGACCATCGCGTTGAGGGTCTGTTCCTTGTTGGCATCGGGCAGCACGACGGCGTGGTTCTTGGCGCCCATCATGCACTGCACGCGCTTGCCGGCCAGCGAGGCGCGGTTGTAGACGTGGGTGCCGACGCGGGTGGAACCGACGAACGACACGGCCTTGATGTCCGGGTGATCGCAGATCGCGTTGACCACCTCTTCGCCACCGTGGACGACGTTCAGCACGCCCTTGGGAATGCCCGCTTCCAGCGCCAGTTCGACCAGGCGCATGGTGACCATCGGGTCCTGCTCGGACGGCTTGAGGATGAAGGTGTTGCCGGTGGCAATCGCCATCGGGAACATCCACAGCGGGATCATCGCCGGGAAGTTGAACGGGGTGATGCCGGCGCACACGCCCAGCGGCTGCATGATGGTGTAGGTGTCCACGCCATTGGCCACGTTGTTGGCCAGTTCGCCCAGCTGCAGGTTGCCGATGGCGGCGGCATGCTCGACCACTTCCAGGCCGCGGAACACATCGCCTTCGGCGTCGGGCAGGGTCTTGCCCTGCTCGGCGGTGAGGATGTGGGCCAGCTCGCTCATGTGCTCGCGGATCAGCTGCTGGTACTTCAGGAAGATGCGCGCGCGGGTGCCGATCGGGGTCTTGCGCCAGGTCTTGAAGGCTTCCTTGGCGGCCGCAACGGCGGCATCCACTTCGCCGGTGGTGGCGAACGGCACCTTGGCCAGCACGTCCTGGGTGGCCGGATTGACCACGTCCTGCCAGTGGGAAGTGGCCGATTCGATGAACTGGCCATCGATCAGCATGCGGATACGGGGCGCTGCAACAGTCATGACGACAATCCCACGGGCTCGAAAGATGCTTGGCATTATTCACAGCGCCCACCTCGATTTCCGGGCTGAATCCGCTTAATCTGGCCAACACGCCAGACGATTCATGTTAATTCTGTGAATTATTCAGCCACCCAGCGACAACTTGGCCTGCGCCTGCTGCGGCTGCGCGAGCAGCGCGGCTACAGCCAGGCCGAACTGGCGCGGGCGCTGGGGCTCTCGGCCAGCTACCTGAACCAGATCGAGCGCAACAAGCGCCCGCTCACGCCTGCGGTGCAGAAGAAACTGGGTGAAGTGCTGGGCGATGTTTCGCCGCTGTTCGACGACGATGAGCCCGCCGCGCTGCAGGAAGCGCTGGGGGAGACGCTGCGCGACCTGGGCCTGGGCGACGTCAGTGCCACCGAGCTGCGGGCGCTGGCCGGCAACCTGCCGCAGGTCAGCCGCGCCCTGCTGGACCTGCACCGCCGCCACCGCGCCCTGCGCGAACACGCCGCCGCGCTGGAGTTCCAGCTGGGTGAGCCCGGCACCGCTGCGGGCAGCCTGCCGGCCGGTGACCAGGTGCGCGAGTTCTTCAACCGCATGCACAACCACATTCCCGAACTGGACGAACTGGCCGAGCAGCTGTTCGGCGAGTGGGGGCTGTCGCCCGGCCACGTGGCCCCGCGCCTGCGCCAGCTGCTGGCCGACCGCCACGGCGTGCTGGTGGAAGTGGCCGCGCTGCAGGCCGGCCGCGAGAAGCGCCAGTACGACGCCGCCACCCGCACCCTGTGGCTGCCCGACTACCTCGAACCGGGCCAGCAGGCGTTCCAGATGGCCGCCGAACTGGCCCTGCGCGGCTACCTGCCGCAGATCGATGCGGTGGTGGCCCGCACCGGCTTCGACGATGACGCGCGCATCGCCCAGGCCCGCATCGGCCTGTCCAACTACTTCGCTGGCGCGCTGGTGATGCCCTACCTGCGCTTCCTGCGCGCGGCCGAGGCCAGCGGCTATGACATCGAGCTGCTGGCACACCAGTTCGGCGTCGGCTTCGAGGCGGTCTGCCACCGCCTGAGCACGCTGGCGCGGCGCAGCGCGCCGGGCCTGCCGTTCTTCTTCATCCGCGTGGACCGGGCGGGCAATGTGTCCAAGCGCCACTCGGCCACGGATTTCCACTTCTCGCAGGTGGGTGGTTCCTGTCCGCTGTGGATCGTCTATGAAGCCTTCAACCAGCCGGGCCGCATCCTTACCCAGACCGCGCGCATGCCCGATGGCCGCCGCCATTTCTGGCTGGCGCGGCAGGTCAGCAGCGGCCCGGTCGGGCATGGGCAGCCGCGCAAGACGTTTGCGGTGGCACTGGGTTGCGACCTGCAGCATGCCGAGCGGCTGGTATATACGCGCGGGTTGGACATCCACAGCCCGGGCAACTCGGTGTCGATCGGGCCTGGCTGCCGGGTGTGCCCGCGCGAGGACTGCATGCAGCGCGCGTTCGCGCAGTTGCCGGGAAGGTAGGCTTGGTTCGGCAGGGCTGCGCCCTGCACCTGCCAAAGCAACGGCAACGGCAACGGCAAAAGCTTGCATTCCGTGGGATGGCGGGGTGGGTCCGGTGGCGGGGGACGCCGTAAACCCGTCCTTGGGGGCTTGGCCGCGGCATCCATGCCGCGGACACCCCCGCCACCGGACCCACCCCGCCTTCGACAGTTCTCCGCGATCTGTTGTAGATCCACGCCATGCGTGGATGTGCTTCGATGCATGTTCGATTTCGATGGGGCTCCATCCACGCAGGGCGTGGATCTACTAAACCTTTCGTGCGTTCGCTGCATCCCAATCGGGATGCCCGTCCTGGAGAAAGCCATGTTCCTGCTGCGCCCGTGCCTGGCCCTGCTGCTCACTGCCGTCGCCGCCCCTGCGTGGGCGACCTTTTCCATCGCCGCCTGCAACGATGCGGGTGACTGCGGGGTGGCGGTGGCCACCCACAACCTGGCCGTCGGCGGGGTCGGCGTGCCGTGGGCAGAGGCGAAAGTCGGTGCGGTCGCCAGCCAGTTCGAAACCAACCCGACCTACGGATCGAAGGGGCTGCAGCTGCTGGCCAAGGGCCGCACGCCGGCACAGGTGCTGGCGCAGCTGCTGGCCGAGGACGGTGACTTCGATGGCACCACGATCGCCGAGCGTCAGGTCGGGCTGGTCAGCGCGCGCGGTGGCAACGCGCACTACACCGGCGCCACCGCGCAGCAGGCCGGCTGGGCCGGCGCGCTGGGCGAGGGCAAGGTGAGCGTGCAGGGCAACGGCCTGGCCGGGCCGGAGGTGCTGGAGGCCATGCAGCGCACCTTCGCTGCCACGCGCGGTACACTCGCCGGCCGCCTGCTGGCGGCACTGGAAGCAGGCCAGGCGGCAGGCGGGCAACGCAGCGGCCAGTGGTCGGCCGCGCTGCTGGTACGCACGCCCGGCGGCGACTGGCAGGATACCGACCTGCGCGTGGATGCCGACCCGCGTGCGGTGGCACGGCTGCGCGAGCTGTATGACATGCGGCTGTCCAACGAGGCGATCATCCGCGCCGAGCAGCGCTGGGAGAAGGGCGATGTGGCCGGTGCGCGCGCTGCATTGGCCACGTCGCTGTCGCTGGCCCACGGTTGGGACCGCACCTGGGCGCGTGCTGCGCGGTTGGCGATGGCACACGGTGATACTGCACTCGCACGCGAGTACCTGGCCGGACTGCGTGCGCTCAACCCCGGGTGGGTGAAGCTGGAACTGGCCTTGCCGCTGTACGCCCCACTGCAGGGGGATGCGGTGGTGGAGGCATGGCGGTAAGGCCCGGCAGCATCCACGCATGGCGTGGATCTACATCACTTGGATGCCCACGCCATGCGTGGATGCCTCCTGCTCAATAGATCGGGGTCACCTTCATCTGCGGCAACGGCCGTGGTGCGCCATCGGTCAGGTCCGGGCCAAGGTCATCCCAGGTCCGGCCCTGCTCCACCATCAGCGCCCACAGCTGCTGTGAGGCCACCCGCTTGTCTTCCGAACCCAGCTTGTAGGACGGCGGCGAAGGCTGGCCGGACGCCACCATCGAATAGGCCGCGCTGTAGGACAGCACCTGCTGCGCCGGATCGTCGGTGCGCGCCACCTCCAGCGTGTAGCGCTGGTAGGCCGAGGCCAGGTTGCGCCAGCGGATCCAGTAGTGGTTCTCGAAGGAGAACGTGCAGAAGCGCGTGCCGGCCAGGCTGCCCTTGTCGGCGATGCGGGTCAGCACCTCCTGCGGCATGTCCAGGTTCAAGCCGCCTTCGTCGCCCTGCAGCGAGACATGCACGATGCGGTCACGGTAACCCGGTGCGCGGGCCTGCAGCAGATCGCGCCAGTTCTGCATGGTCGCCACCACCGCGAACAGGAAGCGCGACAGTTCCGCCGCTGCCAGCGGCGTGGCGATGGCCTGGTAGGTGCGCTGCCAGCCATGCCGGTTCTCGGTGGGCAGGTACACCGACCGCTCCAGTGCCTGCCGGCTGTCGGCCTCGTGCACCTGCTCGGCATGCTGTGGGTAGACCAGGTTGATGGCGAAGGTCGGCCAGCGCGGCAACGCCGCATCGAACAGGTGGATGGGGAAGTTGCTGCTGATGCCGCCATCGGAGAACCAGCAGACACGGAATGCGGTGATCACCGGGCCGCAGGCCTGCCCGGCGCTGGTCAGCCCTTCCATGCTGTCGGCCACGTTGTGGTCGGCATCACCGGCGGCCACCGGCGTGGGTTCGCAGCGGCGCTCGCGGCGGGCCGGTTCATGCAGCGGCACCGCGCTGATCAGCAGCGGGAAACTCAGGCTCATGCGGGTGGCCACCAGTACCGGCAACCGCGCACCGTCGGCCAGTGCGTAGTACTGGCGCCCGTCCACCTGCAGCGGCGGGCCTGCTTCGGCCACCAGCCAGGCCACCACGCTGGCCGGGAACAGGCGCTCGAATTCTTCGCGCAGGAACCAGAACTGCGACTTGCCCAGCGGCAGCGTGCGCGGCTCGTTGTGCGAGACGCAGGTAGTGATCATCTGCAGGGTGATCGCATGCGCGCTGGCCGGCTCGTCGGCATAGCGCGGGGCGTCGTGCAGGTCGGCAAAGGTCAGGGGGGCATCCAGCGGTTTGCCGGACAGCTGCTGCAGGCAGGCGTGCAGCCACTCGGTCAATGCCGGCGTGCGCGGATCGCTGCCCAGCCCGCTGCACAGGCCCAGCAGGTTGCGCCGGGCCACCCGGGCCACGCGCAGCAGGGCACCGGCTACGCCGGCACCGTAGGCGCACAGCAGCGAGGGCAGCAGGGTGGCGGCGATGCCGCCCCAGCCACCGCCCCACCAGCCCAGGCCGAGCAGCAGCGCCAGCGATACCAGCACTTCCAGCGGCGCGATGGTGAACACCGCCGCCGCCAGGCACAGCAGCTTGCGTGGCAGGCCCGCCTTGCCGGTCAGCATCACCAGCAGCCGGTAGGCCGCCCGGGCGCCGGGCGCCGGCTGGAACAGCCGATAGATGAAGCCCTGGCGCGACAGCTGCGCCGACACCGCCGCCAGGCCCGCATAGCCGGCCTCATCAGGCAGGGCATGGCCGGCCTGATGACGGCGGTCGCCCAGCGCGGCCGCCGCCGCCACCGCCGCGGCAATGGCCCCGGCCGAGGTGCCGCCGATGCTCTTGAAACGGTATTGCCGGGCCAGCGCCAGTACCGCATTGGGGTACACGATGCCGCTGGTGATGCCGCCTTTCATGACCAGATCGCAATACTTGTCTGCCACTGCCCTGCCCCCGCTGCCGACTGTGCCCGAGACGATGCCTGCCAACGCCAAGGATGCAGTATGACGCGAAGCCTTCTCACGGCCTGAGAACCCGGCCACGGTCATGTGCGGCCGGCCGCTTGCCGTGGGGCCATGCACACGTCTCACCGAACATTCATGCGGGGACCGCCACGACCCGCCGGCGCACGTTCATCGCAGGCTGCGGCGCGGCCGCCGTCACCAGCGCCTGCATACGACACCCGCCCGTTGGAGGCCAGCGGGGTGGCGCGGACCGGGCCAGGACGCCCATCAACGCTGCGCCGGACAGAGCGCCACACGCTTGCTGCGGGCGTCGATCAGAACAACCGATTCCCGCAGGGCGTGCGCACCGATCACCGCCTCGGGGTAGCGATCCGACACGCGCACGTCGAGGCCGTGCAGCGTCAGGCCGCCGACCCTCAGTGGGACATCCAGCCGTGCACGCCCGCTCTCGATCCGGCCATGAGTGAGCGTCAGTGGGTCGTCTGGGGTGACGGCGCCGCTGGACACCTGCGTGTACAGTGCCGTGGGCAGCACCAGGGCCACGTTCGCGCCGGTATCCAACTGTGCTTCGGCTGCCACAGTGCCGACCTGCACGGGAATGCGGAAGGCACGCGTGTAGGCCAGCGTACCCGGCTGCTCCGGCAGAAGCCCGAGGTCGCGGCGGAAACGCAGCCGCTTGCGCGGGAAATCGAGTACCAGCAAGCCGTCATCGAAGAAATCGCGTGCCAGGATGCCATCGAAGGCAGCGGCGGCGGACTGCCGGGCGTTGTAGTCGCGGGTGATTGCCACTACCCGCTGGCGGCGCACGTCTCCAAGGGCAAGCGAATCAACGCGGACCGTGGCGGCATCGGCGGTACGCATGCCGTCGGAATGAGCGGCGATGTCACCGGACGGCAGGTGCAGCGCGCGCACCAGCCGGGCATCGGCACGCGCCACGCCGCTCGCGCCGGTATCGACGGCGAAGCGGAACGTGCCCGCGTCATTGACCTGTACCTGCAGGTAGATGCGTCCATCGACACCCTCGAACGGAACATCAATGAGGGTTTCACCGGGCGCCGTGGCCAGTGCACATGCCGGGCCAGGTGAAGGTGCTGCAGGGGCCCATCCGGAGAGGCAGAGCAGCCCCATCGCCCCTGCGGACAGCCAGTGGTGTCTGGCACGGGTCGGGGCAGCGGGATTTCCGGTGCGGTGGTCCGGGGGCGTTGCGGCAGTGCTGTCCATGAACAGGGCTCCAGGGGTGTCCTGCAGCATGGATGCCGGACGGTCCGGTCCGGTTGCGCCCGCCGGACCTTGACCATTGCCACCAACGGGTCCACCCTGCCCACGCCGAAGGTATCCATCCTGTCGCCACGGCGGAGGGATGGATTTAAACGGGAATCCGGTGAAGGCGCATCGCGCCCATTCCGGAGCTGCCCCGCAGCGGTGAATGGAAACGAATCCTGCCAACAGCACTGGGCGCACGCCTGGGAAGCGGCAGGTAGTAGGTGGGCTGCGGCCCGTGTCCATCAGCCCGAATACCAGCCCCGGCCGGGGGACACGACCGTCCCCTGACTTCACCTGGACGCTCCGTGGGGAGGGTGCCGGGGCCGTCGTTGTCCTGCGCGCGCAGGCGACGCAGCCACGCGCGCCCTTTTCACGGTATCCGGCCAGACCTGTTTCCCCGCCGATGCAGGGGCCGCCGCCGTTGCCGGCAGCCCTTGCGGTACCTGACCATGACCGAGTTCCAACGCCCCACCCTGAGCCTGCCCGAGAACGGCAAGCGCCTGCTGCTGCACTCGTGCTGCGCGCCCTGTTCGGGCGAAGTGATGGAAGCCATCACCGCCTCGGGGATCGACTACGCGATCTTCTTCTACAACCCCAACATCCACCCGGTGAAGGAATACGAGCTGCGCAAGCAGGAGAACATCCGCTTCGCCGAGCAGCACGGCATTCCCTTCATCGACTGCGACTACGACACCGACAACTGGTTCAGCCGTGCGCGTGGCATGGAAAACGAGCCCGAGCGCGGCATCCGCTGCACGATGTGCTTCGACATGCGTTTCGAGCGCACCGCGCTGTATGCACACGAGCACGGCTACGACACCATCAGTTCCTCGCTGGGCATCTCGCGCTGGAAGAACATGGCGCAGATCAACGATTGCGGTGTCCGTGCCGCCTCGCGCTATGAAGGCCTGCAGTACTGGGACTACAACTGGCGCAAGGGGGGCGGTGCCAGCCGCATGATCGAGATCAGCAAGCGCGAGCAGTTCTACCAGCAGGAATACTGCGGCTGCGTGTACTCGCTGCGCGATGCCAACCGCCACCGCCGCGAGACCGGCCGCGAGCGCATCAAGATCGGCCTGCTGTATTACGGGCAGGACAACGAGGCAGCGCAGGGCGATTGACCTGCGCCAGCGGGGCGGCCACGCTGGTCGCCCCCACTGCCCTGCCGGACCTGCCATGACCGCCCTGCCCGCCGATGTCGCCCTGCTGGTGATCGACCTGCAGCCGGATTTCATGCCCGGCGGCGCGCTGGCCTGCGAGCAGGGCGATGCCCTGGTGGCACCGATCGCCGCGCTGCTGGCGCAGCGTCGCTACACCACGGTGGTGGCGACCCAGGACTGGCACCCGGCAAACCACGCCTCCTTTGCCAGCCAACACCCCGGCCATCGCCCCTTCGAGGCCATCCTGCTGCACGCCCAGCCGCAGACGCTGTGGCCGGACCACTGCGTGCAGGGCACGTCCGGTGCCGCCCTGCACCCGGGCGTGGACTGGAACGCCGCCGACCTGGTGCTGCGCAAGGGCACCCGCCAGCAGGTGGATTCGTACAGCGCGTTCCGCGAGAACCACGGCCCGGAGGGCAGCCGCCCCGCCACGGGCCTGGCCGGCTGGCTGCACGAGCGCGGCATCCGCGAGGTCCATGTCTGTGGGCTGGCGCGCGACTACTGCGTGCTGTGGAGCGCACAGGATGCCGCCGAGGCGGGCTTCAACGTGACGTTCCTGTGGGAGCTGACCCGCCCGGTGACCGAAGCCAACGATGCGATGGTGCGCGAGGCGCTGGGCAAGGCCGGCATCGGTATTGCCTGACGATCTTCTGCCGGGCATGGCCCGGCGCTGCCTGTGGCGGTGACCGGACACGCACGCTAGCGGAACACCACCGTGCGATGCCCGTTGAGCAGGATGCGGTGCTCCACGTGCCGGCGCACGGCACGGGCCAGCACCAGCGATTCGGTATCGCTGCCCAGCCGCACCAGTTCGCGCGGCGCCATCGCATGGTCCACGCGCGCCACGTCCTGTTCGATGATCGGGCCTTCGTCCAGGTCCTCGGTCACGTAGTGCGCGGTGGCACCGATGATCTTGACCCCGCGCGCGTGCGCCTGGTGGTACGGCTGCGCACCCTTGAAGCTGGGCAGGAAGCTGTGATGGATGTTGATCGCCTTGCCGGCCAGCGCACGGCACAGGGTGGGCGACAGGATCTGCATGTAGCGCGCCAGCACCACCAGGTCGATACGCTCGCGCTCGACCAGGTCGATGATCTGCTGTTCCTGCGCCGCGCGCGTGTCCGCACTGACCGGCAGGTGGTGGAACGGCACCTGGTAGGACGCGGCCAGCGGCGCGAAATCGGCATGGTTGGAGGCCACCGCGGCGATGTCCACTTTCAGCTGGCCGCTGTGCGCGCGGAACAGCAGGTCATTGAGGCAGTGGCCCTGCTTGCTGACCAGCACCAGCAGCCGCGCGCGGCGGCGGCCATCGTGCAGCTGCCAGTCCATGCCGAAATCAGCCGCCAGCCCACTCATTGCCGCATGCACGGTATCCAGCGGCAGCGTGGCGTCGCGGTCGAAGTGGACACGCAGGAAGAAGCGGCCACTCTCCTCATCGCCGAACTGCTGGGCATCGAGGATGTTGCAGCCGTGGTCGAACAACAGCCCGGATACGCGATAGACGATGCCGGTACGGTCGGGGCAGGACAGGGTGAGGATGGAATCAGGGCGCATCGCCCGAGTGTAGGGCAGCGCCCTCGCCATTGGCGCAATGCTCTCAGATGCAACCGATGCTCAGTGCGGGTGCACGGTCAACGCCACCAGGCGCAGTACCAGTGGGCGCACCAGCAGCACGCCGCAGAATGCCACCGGCATGGCCAGCTGGTAGGCGGCCAGCACCCGGGCAGCGTAGCCGGCGCCGAGGCCGGCGTTGGCGGCGGTGATCACCAGGCACATCAGCAACGCCATCAGGCTGGCCATGAAGAAAGCGAACACGAACGGCGTGCTGCGGGCGTGCAGCTTCCAACGACGGGGGGAGGCAGGGGGCATGTGCGGACGCGTGAAGCATGGAGCGGCCGCAGCCTAGCCGGCCGGCGCCGCGTGCACAGCGCTGCCAGGCTTCGGCCAGTCCCAAGCCACGCTTGGGGGCTTCCATGGCAAGCTGGGAGGTCATGAACCTGTTGCAGCTGATCCGCAGTTTCACCCGCACCGCCGAGGCCGGCAGCATCGCGGCCGCCGCGCGCACGCTGGGCATCAGTGCCACGGCGGTGGGGCAGAACATCACCCGCCTGGAAACACACCTGGGCGTGCGCCTGTTCAACCGCAGCACGCGCCAGCTCGCGCTCAGCGAGGCCGGGGCGCTGTACCTGGCGCAGGTGCGGCATATCGAAGGCGACCTGGCGCGGGCCGAGGCCGCGGTCACCACCGGTGACATCGCGCCGGCCGGGCCGCTGCGCATCGCCTGCAGCCGCGCCTTCGGGCGGCATGTGCTGGCGCCCCTGCTGCCGGCGCTGCAGCAGCGCTACCCGCAGCTGCAGCTGGAACTGAGCCTGTCCGACCACGCGGTGCGCCATGCCCAGGAGGCGGTGGATGTGAGCATCCGCATCGGCGAGCAGCTGGACGATCGCCTGGTGGCGCGGCCGCTGGCGCGGGTGCCGTTCGTGCTGTGTGCGGCGCCGTCCTATCTGGCCGCCGGCACGCCGGCCAGCGTTGCCCAGCTCGCCCGCCACCCTGCACTGCGCTACCGCTTCCCTACCGATGGCCGGCCGCTGCCATGGCTGCTGGAGGACACGACCCGGCGCATCGACGCGGCGATGCAGCCGGGCATGGTCTGCGATGACATCGACGCGCTGGCCGAACTGGCCGCCGCCGGGGGTGGCATCACCCGGCTGGCGGCATTCGTGGCCGAGCCCTACCTGCGCGATGGCCGCCTGCAGGCGCTGCTCACCGATGACCCGCGCGGGCGGCTGGCACCGATGGAGGTGTTCTTCTGCGTGAGCGACCGCCGCGACTTCACCGCACGCATCCGTGCGCTGCATGCCCACCTGCAGGCCGGCCTGCCACCGGCCTGGCGGGTCTGAGCAGGCTCAGCGCGGCACGAACAGGTTGCGCACGCCGCGCGGTTCGCAGCGCAGGTACTGCGGTGACGGCACCACGCTGTCGCCCAGTGCGGCGGCGGCATGCCACGGCCAGCGCGGGTCGTAGAGCATGGCCCGGGCCAGGGCCACGGCATCGGCCTGGTTGTGGCGCAGGATCGATTCGGCCTGTTCCGGCTCGGTGATCAGGCCCACCGCGATGACCGGCATGCGCACCTTGGCCTTGATCGCCTGCGCGAACGGCACCTGGTAACCCGGACCGACGGCGATCTTCTGCCGTTCGTCGAGGCCGGCACTGGAGACGTGCAGGAAGTTGCAGCCTCGCGCCTCCAGGATCTGCGCCAGCGCCTCGCTCTGGGTGACATCCCAGCCGCCCTCGACCCAGTCGCTGGCCGAAAGGCGCACGCCCACGGCGATCCGGTCCGACACCGCTTCACGCACCGCGTCGAACACTTCCACCAGCAGGCGCAGGCGGTTGGGCAGCGAGCCGCCATAGCCATCGGTGCGCTGGTTGCTCAGCGGCGACAGGAACTGGTGCAGCAGGTAGCCGTGCGCACCGTGGATCTCGATCAGGTCGAAGCCCAGGCGTTCGGCGCGCACCGCGCTGGCAACGAAGGCGGCGACGATGCCGGCGATATCCGCTTCATCCAGCACCTGCGGCGCCGGGTCACCGGCATGGAACGGCCGCGGCGAGGGCGCCACCACCGGCCAGCCACGGGCATCATCGGCGGGAATCTGGCCGCCGCCCTCCCACGGCCGCGCGCTGGATGCCTTGCGCCCGGCATGGCCCAGCTGGATGCCCAGCGGCATCGGCGACCAGCGCCGCACGCTGGTCACCACCTGTGCCAACGCCGCTTCGGTGGCGTCATCCCACAGGCCCAGATCGGCCCAGCTGATGCGCCCGCGCGGCTCGACCGCAGTGGCTTCCAGGATCAACAGCCCGGCACCGGACTGCGCCAGGTTGCCCAGGTGCATGGCATGCCAGTCGTTGGCACGGCCGTCTTCGGCCGAGTACTGGCACATGGGTGGAATGACGATGCGGTTGGGCAGGGTCAGCGGACCCAGGGAAAGCGGTGAAAACAGCTGGCTCACGGTAGCGACGGCGGCAGGGGAAAGGGGGAGCGTATTGCAGCGCTGTCACGCCGCCGGATCAACCCTTCGGGTGGATCGCTGTTTCGCGGCGGGCGATGCGGTGATGGCCTGGAGGGGATGGGGCTGGCGAGCCAAGGAGCGGGCGGGCGATCACGCCACCCAGCCCGCCAGGGCGTCGGCGCAGTCGCGCTCGTCCTTGAACTGCAGCAGGTCATCGGCGCGGGTGCGGCCCCGGTTCAGCGCAGCCACCGGCAGGCCTGCCTTCGCGGCGGCCTGTACGAAGCGGAAACCGGAATAGACCATCAGCGAAGAGCCGACCACCAGCACGGCATCGGCGCGCTGCAGGTGGTCGTGCACGCGCGCGACGCGCTCGCGTGGCACGTTCTCGCCGAAGAACACCACATCCGGTTTCAGCAGGCCCCCACACTGCGGGCAATCGGGCACCACGAACGCCGAGAAATCGGTCTCCAGGTCGGCGTCGCCATCCGGAGCGATGCCCGCCTCCAGCGCGTCCCAGCCCGGATTGGCCTCGCGCAGGCGCTGCTGGAACGCTTCGCGCTCGCTGCGGCGCTCGCAGCCCATGCAGCGCACCTGGTCCAGGCGGCCATGCAGGTCGATCACGTTCTGGCTGCCCGCGCGCTGGTGCAGGCCGTCCACGTTCTGGGTCAGCAGCAGCTCCAGCGTGCCGCGGGCTTCCAGCGCCGCCAGCGCCTGGTGGGTACCGTTGGGCCGGGCCAGGCCGAAGCGCGGCCAGCCCAGCAGGCTGCGCGCCCAGTAGCGCTGGCGGGTGGCCACCTCGCCCATGAAGGCCTGGTAGGTCACCGGCGGGGTGCGCTTCCACTGGCCGTCGGTATCGCGGTAATCGGGAATGCCCGAGGCGGTGCTGCAGCCAGCGCCGGTCAGCACGAACAGGCGCTGGGCGCGGTCGATGAAGTCGGTCAGCGGCGGGGTCATGGCAGGCAGATGGGGGCGCAGGTGCGCCCCCGCAAGCCAGGTTCAGGCCGCCGGCAGCGCCGGCACGGCAATGGGGTGGCCATCGGCATCCAGCGCGATCATCACGAAGTGGCCGCGCGTGCACAGCTTGCGCTCGCCGCTGTGCAGGTCCTCGGCGATCAGCTCGACCTCGACCTTCATCGAACTGCGGCCGACTTCGACGATGCGGCCCACGGTTTCCACCATGTCGCCGACGCGGATCGGCAGCTTGAAATCGACCTGGTCGCTGCGCGCGGTGACCACGGTGCGGCGCGAATAGCGGGCGGCGGCCAGGAAGGCCGCCTTGTCCATCCAGGCCAGTGCCTGGCCGCCGAACAGCGTGCCCAGGTGGTTGGTGTGGTTGGGGAAGACGATTTCGGCCATGCGCACTTCGATCGGCGGCACGGTGTCGGGGATGGGGGTCATGGCGTGGGGCCAGGGTGTGGGGAGGGCTGCGATTTTACGGCAGGGCCGTGAATGGCGGCCGTCAAGGCGGCTGTCGGCCCTGCCCTCCCGGCACCGGGCAAACAAAAACCCCGGCCGGGGCCGGGGTTTTCGCGGTACCGCTGACCGGTCCGGTCAGAAGTTCATGTCGAAGGCCACTTCGCCCTGCACGCCGACCTGGTAGGCCGAGACGCGACGCTCGAAGAAGTTGGTCAGTTCCTGCACGTCCTGCAGTTCCATGAACGGCAGCGGGTTGCGCACGTTGTACTTCTTTTCCATGCCCAGCTTGGCGAAGTGCTGGTCGGCGCAGTGCTGCAGGTACTGGCGCATGTCGCGGGTGGAAATGCCGGCCACGCCGCCGGACAGCACGTCCTCGGCGAACTGCACTTCGCATTCGATCGCTTCGGCCAGCATGTCATAGACCTGCTGCTTCATTTCATCATCGAACAGGTCCGGCTCTTCCTCACGCACCACGCGCACCGATTCGAAGGCGAAGTCCATGTGCGCGCTCTCGTCGCGGAACACCCAGTTGGTGCCCGAGGCCAGGCCCGGCAGCAGGCCGCGCGAACGGAAGTAGTACACGTAGGCGAAGGCGGCGAAGAAGAACAGGCCTTCGATGCAGGCGGCGAAGCAGATCTGGTTGAGCAGGAACTGGCGGCGCTCGGCACGGGTCTCGATGCGCTTCAGGTCCTGGATCGAGTCGATCCACTTGAAGCAGAAATCGGCCTTCTTCTTGATCGAGTCGATGTTTTCCACCGCGGCGAACGCCTTGACGCGCTCTTCCGGGTCCGGCAGGTAGTTGTCCAGCAGGGTCAGGTAGAACTGCACGTGCAGCGCTTCTTCGTACAGCTGGCGCGACAGGTACATGCGCGCTTCGGGCGCGTTGAGGTGCTGGTACAGGTTCAGCACCAGGTTGTTGGACACGATCGAATCGCCGGTGGCGAAGAACGCGACCAGGCGGTGGATCAGGTGGCGCTCACCCGGCGACATCTTGCTGTGCAGGTCGGTGATGTCGATCTGGAAGTTGATCTCTTCCACCGTCCAGGTGTTCTTGATCGCGTTCCGGTACATGTCATAGAACTGCGGGTAGCGCATCGGGCGCAGGGTCAGTTCAAAACCGGGATCGAGCAGCATCTGCTTGGGCGTGTCGGCCATGGGGAAAGATTCTCCTGAGAAAAATTGCGTGGGCTGGAGTTCCAGCCCACGCTTATGCAAGCTTATTTGCGCTTGCGGACGCGAATTGCGAAAGCTTTGAGACCCTTGGATGCAGCGAAAATTCGCTGCCCATTCTTCAGGGTGATGAACGCCGTGAAGATGGTTTCAAAGTCGTCGTCGCTGTCCTGGCTACCGTTGGTAGTAGACATTGTCGGCTCCTAAGTGTCGTTTAGACACATGAATTCGAACGTCACTACAAACTTTTCCAAAAACGCCCCTATGATTTGCCGTCAAGGGGAGTAATAATCACCAAACTTCCTCAACGAAGTGCCTGGTGGGAAAAGACTAAGCAACGCGACGTCCTTGCAGTTGCTTAGTTTTGATCTCAGGTAAAAGGGACCAAGTTTGCCGCTTGGTCCCTTTTTTTTGGTTTTTACTGGCAAGCCTCGCAGGCTTCCGGGTTTTCCAGCGAGCAGGCCACGGCCTCGGCCGGGGTGTAGGTGCTCACCGTGGTCTTGGCGATCTTGGTGGCCGGGCGCGAGCGCAGGTAGTAGGTGGTCTTGATGCCCTGCTTCCAGGCGTACATGTACATGGAGGACATCGCGCCGATGTTCGGGCTTTCCATGAACAGGTTGAGCGAAGCGGACTGGTCGATGAAGGCACCGCGCTCGGCCGCCATGTCGATCAGCGCGCGCATCGGCAGTTCCCACGCGGTGCGGTAGACCTGGCGCAGCGCTTCGGGAATCTGGCTGACGCCCTGCACCGAGCCTTCGGCCAGCTTGATGGTGTCGCGCATTTCCGGCGTCCACAGGCCCAGCTTCTTCAGTTCACCCACCAGGTAGCGGTTGACCTGCAGGAAGTCGCCGGACAGAGTTTCACGCTTGAACAGGTTGGACACCTGCGGTTCGACGCACTCGTAGCAGCCGGCGATCGACGCGATGGTCGCGGTCGGGGCGATGGCGATCATCAGCGAGTTGCGCAGGCCATGCTCCTTGATGCGGGCACGCAGGGCATCCCAGCGCGCGGTGTCTTCCGGCACCACGTTCCAGGCGTCGAACTGCAGTTCGCCGCTGGCGGCACGGGTGTCGTTGAACGAGGGGTGCTTGCCGCGTTCCTGGGCCAGTTCCACCGAGGTTTCCAGCGCGTGGAAGTAGATCGTTTCGGCGATCTTCTTCGACAGGGCGCGGGCTTCGGCGCTGTCGAACGGCAGGCGCTTGCGGAAGAACACGTCCTGCAGGCCCATGCAGCCCAGGCCGACCGGACGCCAGCGCAGGTTGGCGCGGCGGGCGGTTTCGATCGGGTAGAAGTTCAGGTCGATCACGCGGTCGAGCTGGCGCACGGCCAGGCGCACGGTCTCGGCCAGCTTCTCGAAATCGAACTCGTTGTGCTCGTCGAAGTGGTTGCCCAGGTTGATCGAACCCAGGTTGCACACCGCGGTTTCATCGTTGGAAGTGACTTCCAGGATTTCGGTGCACAGGTTGGACAGGTGGATCACGTTGCCCGGACGCAGGGTCTGGTTGCTGGCGCGGTTGCACTTGTCCTTGAAGGTCATCCAGCCGTTGCCGGTCTCGGCCAGCGTACGCATCATGCGGGCATACAGCTTGCGCGCGGAGATGGTGCGGTTGGCCTTGCCCTGGGCTTCGGCCTGCAGGTAGGCGGCCTCGAAGGCTTCGCCGTACAGGTCGGTGAATTCGGGCACCACGCGCGGGTCGAACAGCGACCATTCCTGGTCGGCTTCCACGCGCTTCATGAACAGGTCCGGCACCCAGTTGGCCAGGTTCAGGTTGTGCGTGCGGCGGGCTTCGTCACCGGTGTTGTCGCGCAGTTCGAGGAAGTCCTCGACGTCGGCGTGCCAGGTTTCCAGGTACACGCAGGCCGCGCCCTTGCGCTTGCCACCCTGGTTCACCGCGGCCACGGACGAATCCATGGTCTTCAGCCACGGCACGATGCCGTTGGAATGGCCGTTGGTGGACTTGATCAGCGAGCCGCGCGAACGCACGCGGGTGTAGCTCACGCCGATGCCGCCGGAGAACTTGGACAGCTGGGCGATGTCGCCGTACTTGGAGTAGATCGATTCCAGCGAATCCTGCGGCGAATCCAGCAGGAAGCACGAGGACAGCTGCTCGTGGGTGGTGCCGGAATTGAACAGGGTCGGGCTGGACGGCAGGTAGTCCAGGTTGCCCATGCGCTTGTACAGCGCCAGGGTCTCGGACACGTCCTCGCTCAGCGCGCTGGCGATGCGCAGGAAGAACTGCTGCGGGGTCTCGATCACCTTGCGGGTGTGCGGGTGGCGCAGCAGGTAGCGGTCGTACAGGGTACGCAGGCCGAAGTAGTCGAAGTGCAGGTCCAGCGAGATATCGATGGCGTCGTTGAGCTTGCGCGCGTTGGTCTGCACGAAGTTCAGCAGGCGGTCGTTGATCAGGCCTACTTCGTGGCCACGGCTGACCGACTGCGAGAAGGCGTAGATTTCCTGGCCGGACACTTCCTTGGCGATGTAGTTGGCCAGCAGGCGCGCGGCCAGGCGGCCGTATTCGGGTTCTTCACCGATCAGCAGGGCGGCGGTGCGGATGGACAGTTCGTCCAGTTCGCGGGTGGTGGCGCCGTTGTACAGGCCGGAGATGGTGCGGGTGGCCACGCGCATCGGATCGACGGCGTGCAGGCCTTCGGAGGAACGCTGCACCGCGCGCACGATCTTGTTCAGGTCCACCAGTTCGGTCGTGCCATTGCGCTTGGTCACGCTCATCGCGTTGGCCGTCGGCGGCGAGGTCAGCAGGAACTCGCTTTCCTTATCGATGGTGGCGCTGGATTCGGTGGTCACGGCGGTGTCCTCTTGGCGTGATTTGGGGGGTGCACGGTGCATCGGGTAGCGCGGCCCGGGACATGACAGCCCAGGATGGCAGGACGGCGTCGCAGGGAATGAGACCCTGCGCCAGCCGCTGCCGGTGGCGGTCGCGGGAAGGTACTGCCCTGGACCCGTCACTTGGGGTCGCTGCGACCGACGGCCACAAGATAGTGGGGGTCCAGGTGCCCGTCAACGCCAAATGTAGTGAAATTTGGTAATCCCTTGCAGCGCAAGGATCATGCCATCAACGGCGCGATTGGACGCTTCGGACCTGCCGGAACGGGCTGCGCAGTCAAGCCCGGAACACGTCACGGCGGTGGTACAACGCGCCGCGAAAACGGAACAATGACAGCTTCACATGACCGTGACGAAACTGGCCAGGGACAACCCTGTGGATAGGTGGTGGGCAGCCGGTGGATGGACGCCCCAGGGGCGGGCCCGTGTGACTTCCGGCCGGTGACGGCCCGCGCGCGGGCGTGGATGCTGGTGGCCTGCCCCCGCAAGGAATGCCCCATGCCACTGCGCCTGACTGCCCTGGGCCTGCTGCTGGCCACGGCCATCGCGCCGGCGCGCGCGGCCGAAGCACCGACGCTGCGTTCGGACGCGTGCGGCATCCGGACCGACTATGACGTGCTGGTGGACAGTGGCGGCATCTGGCTGCGCCATGGGCCGCAGGCCCCGCACGAGGTGGCCTTCCACGATGGCGTACTGAGCCTGGACGGCACGATCGTACCGGTCAGCGACGCCGACGCCGTGCGCCTGCGGCAGCTGGAGGCCGGCGGGCGCCAGTTGATGCCCGCCGCCACCGCGCTGGCCCACGAGGTTTCCGGAATGACCTTCGAGGTGTTCAACGGGGTCTATGAAATGCTCACCGGCACCGCCAACAGCCGCAAGATCCGCAAGCTGCGCAGGCAGGCCGATGCCTGGATCGATGGCAGCCTGGGCCGTGGCTACTGGGAACAGGACACCTTTGGCGAGGGGTTCGACCAGCATGTGGAGGCCATGGCCGAGTCGCTGGCCGGGTCGATGGCACGCAGCGTGATGTGGCAGGTCGTCACCGGCCGCGCCGGTGCCATCGAGAAACGCGCCGAGCGCAAGGACAAGGAACTGGACCAGCGCCTGGAAGCACTCGGCCCGCAGCTGGAGGCGCGGGCCCGGGCCCTGTGCCCGCTGGTACAGGCCCTGGCCGACACCCAGGATGCGCTGGAAGTGCGCTACCAGGGCCAGCCGCTGCAGCTGCTGCAGCGCACCGACGCCGTGCAGGTACCCGCCGGGCAACCCCGCCAGGGCCTGCATGTGTCAGCCGGGCCGGATGAACACCCGCGCGGGAACTCGGTGGCGCCGGTGCGCTGACGGCCCGGGACCGCGAAGGCCACCACAAGCCGCCTTCTAGGCCCGGTGCGGGGTACCCAGGTACTCGGCGCTCTGCATTTCGATCAGGCGCGAGGCGGTGCGCTCGAACGCACCCTGCAGGCGCTGGCCGGTATACAGCTCGATCGGCGAGGTGCTGGCGGTGCACACCAGGTTGACGTGGCGGTCGTACAACTCGTCGATCAGGTTGACGAACCGGCGTGCGGCGTCTTCGTTCAGGCGGTCGAAGGCCGGAATGCCCCCCAGCAGCACCGTGTTGAACTCGTGCGCGATCTCGATGTAGTCCGAGGGGCCGCGCGGGCCCTCGCACAGGGCGGCGAAGTCAAACCAGGCGATGCTCTTGCCGCGGCCGCGCACCGGAATCTTGCGGCCTTCGATCTCGATGTTGCCGGCCCTGGCCGGCTGCGCGCCGCTCAGTTCGGCCCAGCGCGCGGCCAGCCAGTCGTCGCTGTCGGCCGCCAACGGCGCGCGATAGACCGGCGAGCGGGTCAGCGCACGCATGCGGTAGTCCTCGGTCCCCTCGGCGTACAGCTCCACGCAGAAGCGCTGCAGCAGGCCGATGGCCGGCAGGAAGCTGTCGCGCTGCAGGCCGTTGAGGTACAGGTTCTCCACCGCCGTGTTGGAGGTGGTCACCAGGGTCACGCCCTCGGCGAACAGCCGCTCGAGCAGGCGTGCCAGCAGCATCGCATCGCCGATGTCGGTGACGAAGAACTCATCCAGCACCAGCACGCGCAGGTTGCTGCGCCATTCCTGGGCGATCCTGGCCAGCGGGTCGCTCTGGCCCTGGTGTTCGCGCAGCCGCTCGTGGATGCCGCGCATGAAGCGGTGGAAGTGGGTACGGTACTTCTGCTTGACCGGCAGGCCGTCGTAGAACAGATCGACCAGGAAGGTCTTGCCGCGGCCCACGCCGCCCCAGAAATACAGGCCCTTGACCGGCTCGGGCTTTTTCCAGAACGCGGCCAGGCGGTCCAGCCAGCCATCATCGGCATCGTCCAGCAGGGCCAGGTGGATGCGGTCCAGCTCGGCCAGCGCCGCGTGCTGGGCCGGGTCGTCCTGCCACTCGCCCCGTGCTGCGCCGGCGGCGTAGCGTTGCGAGGGGGTCAACACCGCCTCGTTCATGCCGCGCCGTCCAGCCAGTGCTTGACCCCGTGGGTCACCGCGCCGCGCAGGTCGATCAGCTTGCGGTGGAAGAAGTGGCTGGTATCGGGCATGCGCACCAGTTCATGGGGGGCACCCACCGTCGGCAGCCAGTCATAGACCGCCTGCGGATCGACGATCTCGTCCTGTTCGCCCTGGATGACCAGCCAGCGGGCCGGCGGCTGCACGCCGGAAAAATCCCAGCGGCCGGCCGGCGGTGCGACCGAGATCAGCGCTTCCGGCTGCAGGTCGGCGGCGGCCTTCAGCGACACGAACGCACCGAAGCTGAAGCCGGCCAGCCACAACCGGTCCTGCGGGCGCTGCGCACGCACCCAGGCGACCACGGCCTTGAGGTCATCCTGCTCGCCATTGCCATGGTCGAACTCCCCGGCCGAGGTGCCGACGCTGCGGAAGTTGAAGCGCACCGTGGTGATGCCCTGCGCGCGCAGAGCGGTGGCGACCATGGTCACCACCTTGTTGTGCATGGTGCCGCCCTCGGTGGACAACGGGTGGCAGACGACGGCCACGATCGGCCGCGCCGGTACGTCGGCGGCCGGCAGGTCGACCACACCATCCAGCGGGCCGGCCGGACCGGCCAGGGTCAGGCTGCCGGATTCGGTGGGAAAGGCGGGAGCGGGGGAATTTTGCATGGCACCATGATAACGCCCCCCACCACTGCCCTGCCCCCGCCCCATGCTCTCCCTTTCCCTGGCCGTGCTCTGCAGCGTGCTGGTCTCCGTGCTGCTGAAGCTGGCCGCGCGGTACCGCCTGGATGTGCCGCAGATGATCACCTGGAACTACCTGGTGGCCGCCGCACTGACCGCCACCGTGCTGCAGCCGCCGCTGGACAGCCTGCGCAGCCCGCATGCCCCGTGGCCTGCGCTGCTGGTGCTGGCGGTGGTGTTGCCGTCGATCTTCCTGGTGCTGGGACGTGCGGTGGCGGTGGCCGGCATCGTCCGCAGCGATGTGGCCCAGCGCCTGTCGCTGCTGCTGTCACTGGTGGCCGCCTTCGCGTTCTTCGGGCAGAGCGCCACCGCCTGGAAACTGGCCGGGCTGGGGCTGGGGCTGGTGGCGATGGTGGCCATCAGCCTGCGCCCGCGCGGGCCGGCCGTGGCGGCATCGGCGGGCAGCTGGCGCTGGCTGGTCGGCGTCTGGATCGGCTTTGCGGCGGTGGACATCCTGCTCAAGCAGGTGGCGCTGTCGGGCACGCCATCGATGGCCGCGCTGCTGGCCTGTTTCAGCATCGCCTTCGGGCTGATGCTGGCACTGCAGCTGTGGCGCCACCTGCGCGGCCACAGCCGCCTGGCCTGGCGCCATGCTGCCGGTGGCGGCCTGCTGGGCCTGCTCAACGGCGGCAACATCCTGTTCTACGTGCACGCCCACCAGGCGTTCCCGGACAGCCCGGCGACGGTGTTCGCCGGCATGAACATCGGCGTGGTGGTGCTGGGCGCGGTGGTCGGCATGGCCGCCTTCGGCGAATCGACCACGCGCTGGAACCGCGCCGGGCTGGCGCTGGCGGTACTGGCGATCGGCCTGATCGCCTGGGGGTGAGCCGCCGGGCCTGGCCCGGCGACACCTTACTTGTCGAAGCCCAGCAGCAGCGGGTCGTGATCGGAGCTGCGCCACGGGCCCGGCATGTTGCGCTGTTGGTAGCCGGCGCTTTCCGGCTCATCGGCGTTGATGTGCCATTCGGCGGCACCGCCCAGGCGGCGGGCCATGCCGGCGCTGAGCAGGGCATGGTCGAGGCGGCCGGTATAGCCGTTGTAGACGTAGCTGTAGGGGCGTTCAACCCGGGCCACGGCGAAGGCGTCCTGCCAGCCCAGCCCGCGCAGGGTGCGGATCGGGTCTTCCATCGCGTAGGCGTTGAAATCACCCAGCAGCACGATGTCCTTCACCTTCAGGCGGCCGGCTTCGGCCTTCACCCACTGGTTCAAGCGCTTTGCCGAGTCCACGCGGGTGGCGTTCCAGCAGCCCTGGCCATCGTTCTGGTCGGCATCGGCGCCGCTGGCATCGCGGCAGCCCTTGGACTTGAAGTGGTTGGCGACCACCATGAACGGCTCGCCGGTGGCCGCGCGGAAGGCCTGCGCCAACGGCACGCGGCTGTGCTCGACGAACGGGCCGCCCTCCAGCGTGACCGGTGCGCCGACCGGGGTCAGCCTGCCCTGGCGGTAGATGATGCCGACGCGGATCGGGTTGTCGCCCGGGCCCTTGCCGGCATCGACGAAGCGCCAGTCGCCACCGGCACCGATGTCGGCGTTGAGCGCGTTGACCAGTTCGGCGATGGCCGACTGCGGCCCGTAACCGTCGTTTTCCAGTTCCATCAGCGCGGCCACGTCGGTGCCCAGCGCATTGATGGTAGCCACCAGCTTGGCCACCTGCGCCTTGTGCTGCTCCAGCGTGCGCGCACCGCGCAGGGTCGGGAAGCCGCCGCCCTGGCCATCACCGTTGAAGAAGTTCTCCAGGTTGAACGCGGCCACGTGCAGGCGACCAGCGACTGCCGGCGGGGTGCTGGCGCGCTTGAGCATCGGCACCTCCAGCACGCCCTCGACCTGCAGCTTGACCTGGCCCTGTGCATCGATGCGCACGATGCCTTCAACGTTGCGCAGCGGCAGGCCGACGCGCAGGTCGGCCCCCTCCGGAAGGTAGGCGACGGGGCCAGGGTCACGGGCATCGCTGCCATCGTCCAGCACCAGGCGGCGGCGCGCGTTGTCGGCCATCACCTGGGCGATGCCGGCCGTGCCCGGCGCGGCCACTTCGGTGGGCTGCCACAAGCGTCCATCGAAGGCCACGACCAGTTCACCGAAGCGTTCCAGGCCATCGCTGCCGGCCAGGGTCAACGGCGCGGCAATGCGTACGCGCTGGCCTTCCAGGCGGCGCCAGTCCGAGGGCGCGCTGGTGAGGACCACGGTCGCACCGGTACGCGGGGCCGGGCTCGACGCCGGTGCGGTCTGTGGCTGGGCCTGGGCGAAGGCAACCCCCGGCAGCAGCAGGGACAGGGCAAGGGCAAGGGAACGGCGGCGCATCGGTTCACGACTCCACGGAAAGGCGCACAGACTACCGCGCCAAGGTGACCGCTGGCCTGCGCGGAAGGTCATGGGCCCGACCCGGCAAAGCCGGATGCCGGGGCCACGGCGCGCTATTTCTTCAGGTTGGCCAGCATCCAGTCCACGGTGGCGTGGATCTGCTCCTCGGTCAGGGCCGGGTTGCCGCCCTTGGGCGGCATGATGCCGCCATCCGGGCCGGTGTAGCCCTCGATGGCGTGCTTGTACAGCGTGTCCTTGCCCTGGCCCAGGCGCTGGTCCCAATGGGCATGGTCCAGCGTGGGCGCCTGGCCGACACCGGTGGTGTGGCAGGCGGTGCACAGGTTGTCGAAGATCACCTTGCCATCGGTGGTGCCGCCGTAGGCAACCTGCGATGCGGCCTTGGCCAGTGCGGCGGCCTTGGCCGCCGCCTGCGCGGCGGCACCGGTGCTGCCGGCATAGACCGCTCCGGCCGGGGCGATGCGCTGCTCGGTGCGCTTGGCCGCCACCGGTGACACTTCCGGCGGAATGCGGGTGTGCAGGTAGGCGGCAAGGAGGATGAGGCCGAGGGTGATGGCCATCAACAGCGCGATCACCATGGAGAAGCGTTTCAGGAACTCCAGATCGTAATTCCGCACTCTTCGTTACCCCTGGCTGGTAGTCGTTGGACCACGGCTGAGCGACTGCGTGTCCGGTCGAGTATAGAACGCACTTCGCGCGCGACAACAGACATGAATGCTGGTGCGGCGCAGCATGCTGCCCCGCCCGCGTGCGGGCAGCACCGGTCCGCGGCCGGCGGGTGCGCAGCACGCTGGACGCCGCCGGGTGCCGTGCTACCGGTTCACGGGGGCACCGATCGACCGCAGGCAGTAGCTGCAGATGGCTTCAACCAGCGCAGCCTCGTCGCGGTGGGCCTCGCGGCTGGGCGCGGTCGGGCCGACCAGCGCTTCAGTGAAGGCACCGACCAGGCAGGCGGCGGACACATGCGCATCCTGCGCGGGCAGTTCACCGGCCGCCACGCCCTCTTCGACCAGGCGCAGGAACACATCACCGAAGGCCCGCCGGCCGCGCATGCGCTCGGCTTCCACGTCCGGGTCGACCGGTTCGACGATGAAGGCGTGGGCCAGCCCGGGCCCGGCCAGGGCGCGGCGGACGAACGCGGTCACGGCCTGGCGCAGGCGCACGGTGGCCGGTTCGGGGGCGCTGGCGATGCGCTCCATGATTTCCACCTCATGCGCCACGGCGGCGTTGAGCACTTCCACGAACAGTTCGGCCTTGGACGGGAAATGGCGGTAGATCAACCCGGTGGAGACCCCGGCCTGGGTGGCCACGGCCGTCACCGGGGCGGCCCGCCAGCCGCCGGCCGCGACCAGTTCACGGGTGGCCAGCAGGATCCGCTCGCGGGCCCCGGCCAGGCGTTCTTCCATCAAGGGTGAGCGTTTGTAGGCCATATCCTGAGTCTTATTTCAATAATTGAATTGTAGTTCACTTTTTACCCGAACCCCGCTACGCTGGGCCCGACGCCCGTGCGGGCCGCTGCCGTGAACAGCGACCTGCCCCCCTTCCGGGTGCGCCTTCTTCCCCCGCCCTGAGTTGTGGAGCTGCCCGCATGCACGTGCCATCCCTGAACTTCGATCTTGGCGAAGAGATCGACCTGCTGCGTGAGAGCGTGGCCCATTTTGCCGCGACCGAGGTCGCCCCGCTGGCCGCCGAGGCCGATGCGACCAACCAGTTCCCGCTGGCCCTGTGGCGCAAGTTCGGCGAGCAGGGCCTGCTGGGCATGACCGTGGAAGAAGACTACGGCGGCACCGGCATGGGCTACCTGGCCCATGTGGTGGCGATGGAAGAGATCTCGCGCGCCTCCGGTGGCATCGGCCTGTCCTACGGCGCCCATTCCAACCTGTGCGTGAACCAGCTGCGCAAGAACGGCACCGAGGCGCAGAAGCAGCGCCTGCTGCCCGACCTGTGCAGCGGTGCCAAGGTCGGCGCACTGGCAATGAGCGAACCGGGTGCCGGCTCGGACGTGGTATCGATGAAGCTGCGCGCGGACAAGCGCGGTGAACGCTACGTCCTCAACGGCAACAAGATGTGGATCACCAACGGCCCGGATGCCGACGTGCTGGTGGTCTATGCCAAGACCGACATGGCCGCCGGTGCCAAGGGCATCACCGCCTTCCTGGTGGAAAAGGGCATGGCGGGCTTTTCCACCGCGCAGAAGCTGGACAAGCTGGGCATGCGCTCCTCGCCCACCTGCGAACTGGTGTTCCAGGATTGCGAAGTACCCGAAGAAAACGTGCTGGGCCAGGTCGGCGGCGGCGTGCGCGTGCTGATGTCCGGCCTGGACTACGAGCGCGTGGTGCTGTCCGGCGGCCCGCTGGGCCTGATGGCCGCGGCCATGGACGTGGTGATGCCGTACGTGCACGAGCGCCACCAGTTCGGCGAAGCGATCGGCAGCTTCCAGCTGATCCAGGCCAAGATCGCCGACATGTATGTCGGCCTGGGCGCCTGCCGTGCCTATGTGTATGCGGTGGCACGCGCCTGCGACCAGGGCCGCACCACCCGCCAGGACGCGGCCGGTGCCATCCTGTACGCCGCCGAGAAGGCCACCTGGCTGACCGGCCAGGCGATCCAGATCCTGGGCGGCAACGGCTACATCAACGAGTACCCGACCGGCCGCCTGTGGCGCGATGCCAAGCTGTATGAAATCGGCGCCGGTACCTCGGAGATCCGCCGCATGCTGATCGGCCGCGAACTGTTCCAGCGCACCCTGTAAGAAGGCCCCCGCGATGACCTCACTGACCAGCCAGCTGCAACCGGGCAGCGATTCCTTCCAGGCCAACCACGCGGCGATGCAGGCCGTGGTCGATGACCTGCACGCCACCCTGGCGCGTACTGCGCTGGGCGGCAGCGAGGCCGCACGGGCCAAGCACACCGCGCGCGGCAAGCTGCTGGTGCGCGACCGCATCGATGCCCTGCTCGACCCCGGCAGTGCGTTCCTGGAGATCGCGCCGCTGGCCGCGCACGGCATGTACGACGGCGCGGTGCCCGCCGCCGGCGTGGTGGCCGGCATCGGCCGGGTCAGCGGCGTGGAGTGCGTGATCGTGGCCAACGACGCCACGGTCAAGGGCGGCACCTACTACCCGATGACGGTCAAGAAGCACCTGCGCGCGCAGGAGATCGCCGAGCAGAACCACCTGCCGTGCATCTACCTGGTCGATTCGGGCGGCGCCTTCCTGCCGCTGCAGGACGAGGTGTTCCCCGACCGCGACCATTTCGGCCGCATCTTCTACAACCAGGCCAACCTGTCCGCGCAGGGCATCCCGCAGATCGCCTGCGTGATGGGCAGCTGCACCGCCGGCGGCGCCTACGTGCCGGCGATGAGCGATGAAACGGTGATCGTGCGCGAACAGGGCACGATCTTCCTCGGTGGCCCGCCGCTGGTGAAGGCGGCGACCGGTGAAGTGGTCAGCGCCGAGGACCTGGGCGGGGCCGATGTGCACACGCGCATTTCCGGCGTGGCCGACCACATGGCCGACAACGACCTGCAGGCCCTGGCGCGGGTACGGGCGATCGTCGCCCAGCTCAACTGGCGCAAGCCCGAGCCGGCGATGGCGCTGCAGCCGCCACAGGCACCGCTGTTCCCCGCCGAGGAACTGTATGGCGTGATTCCGGCCGATACGCGCAAGCCCTTCGACGTGCGCGAAGTGATCGCGCGGCTGGTCGATGGTTCGCGCTTCGATGAATTCAAGCCGCGCTACGGCAGCACGCTGGTGACCGGCTTTGCCCACCTGCACGGCTACCCGGTGGGCATCATCGCCAACAACGGCATCCTGTTCTCCGAGTCCGCGCTCAAGGGCGCGCACTTCATCGAGCTGTGCACCCAGCGCAACATCCCGCTGGTGTTCCTGCAGAACATCACCGGCTTCATGGTCGGGCGCAAGTACGAACAGGGCGGCATCGCCAAGGACGGGGCCAAGCTGGTGATGGCCGTGGCCTGCGCCAGGGTGCCCAAGTTCACCGTGGTGATCGGCGGTTCGTTCGGTGCCGGCAACTACGGCATGTGCGGCCGCGCCTATTCGCCCAACTTCCTGTGGATGTGGCCGAACGCGCGCATCGGCGTGATGGGCGGCGAGCAGGCCGCCAGCGTGCTGGCCACGGTCAAGCGTGATGGCATCGAGGCCAAGGGTGGCCAGTGGCCGGCCGAGGAGGAAGATGCCTTCAAGGCGCCGATCCGCGAGCAGTTCGAGCAGCAGGGCCACCCGTACTACGCCAGTGCCCGCCTGTGGGACGACGGCGTGATCGATCCGGCCGATACCCGCCGCGTGCTCGGCCTGGCCCTGTCGGCCAGCCTCAACGCCGCCCCCCAGCCGACGCGCTTCGGCGTGTTCCGCATGTGACCCGTGCCATGACCGAGCCTGCCGCCATGTTCACCAAGATCCTGATCGCCAACCGTGGCGAGATCGCCTGCCGCGTCATCGCCACCTGCCGCCGCCTGGGCATCGCCACCGTGGCGGTGTATTCCGAGGCCGACCGCAACGCGCGCCATGTACGCCTGGCCGACGAAGCCATCGCCATCGGTGCCGCACCGGCCAGTGAAAGCTACCTGCGCAGCGATGCCATCCTGGACGCCGCACGCCTGACCGGCGCGCAGGCGATCCATCCCGGGTACGGCTTCCTGTCGGAGAATGCGGGTTTTGCCGACGCCTGCGCCGCCGCCGGCATCACCTTCATCGGCCCACCGGCCAGTGCGATCCGCGCGATGGGTGACAAGAGCGCGGCCAAGGCGCTGATGGCCCAGGCCGGCGTGCCGCTGACGCCCGGCTACCACGGCGAGCGCCAGGAGCCTGCGTTCCTGCGCACGCAGGCCGATGCCATCGGCTATCCGGTGCTGATCAAGGCCAGCGCCGGTGGCGGCGGCAAGGGCATGCGCAAGGTCGAGCGCAGCGAGGACTTCGTCGATGCGCTGGCCAGCTGCCAGCGCGAGGCCCGCGCCGCGTTCGGCAACGACCACGTGCTGGTGGAGAAGTACGTCGAGCGCCCGCGCCATATCGAAATCCAGGTGTTCGGCGATGGCCACGGCGATGCGGTCTTCCTGTTCGAGCGCGACTGCTCGGTGCAGCGCCGCCACCAGAAGGTGCTGGAGGAAGCCCCGGCACCGGGCATGACCGCCGAGCGCCGCGCGGCGATGGGCAAGGCCGCCGTCGATGCCGCCCGCGCGGTGGGCTACGTCGGTGCAGGCACGGTGGAATTCATCGCCGGTCCCGAGGGTGATTTCTACTTCATGGAAATGAACACCCGCCTGCAGGTCGAGCACCCGGTGACCGAATACATCACCGGGACCGACCTGGTGGAATGGCAGCTGCGCGTGGCCGCCGGCCAGCCGCTGCCCAAGCGCCAGGACGAGCTGTCCATCCACGGCCACGCCATCGAAGCCCGGCTGTATGCCGAGGACGCCGACCGCGGCTTCCTGCCCTCCACCGGCACCCTGCGCCACCTGCGCCTGCCCGTGCCATCGGCGCACGTGCGCGTGGATACCGGCGTGGAGGAAGGCGACAGCATCACCCCCTACTACGACCCGATGATCGCCAAGCTGATCGTGTGGGACGTTGACCGCGCAGGTGCCCTGCGCCGCATGCGCCAAGCCCTGGCCGACTGCCAGGTGGTGGGCGTGACCACCAATGCCGGCTTCCTGCGCCGCCTGGTCGGCACCGACTCGTTCACCCACGCGGTGCTGGACACCGCGCTGATCGAGCGCGAGCACGACGCCTTGGCTGCCGGCCAGGACAGTACCGATGCCCTGTGGGTGCTGGCCGCGATCGCAGTGGTGGCCACGCCGGTGGCCGCCACCCATGACGCGCGCGATCCGCATTCGCCATGGGCTGCGCGCGATGGCTGGCGCCTGGGCCGTGCCGCACCGCGCGTGCTGCCGCTGCAGCAGGGCGATCACCGCCACACGCTGCGGGTATGGCCCCTGGCCGAGGGCTGGAACGTGCAACGCGACGACGGTGCCATCGTCACGGTACCGGGCCACAGTGACGCCGGCACGGTGACCGCGCAGCTGGAGGGCCAGCGCTGGCGCGTGCAGGGCCGCCTGGACGGCGACCAGCTGCACCTGTTCACCGCACAGGGGGCGCACCGCTTCACCGTGCATGACCCGGTGGGCGAATCGGAACAGTCCGCCACCGATGCCGGCAGCCTGCTGGCCCCGATGCCGGGGAAGATCGTCGCCACGCTGGTGGCGGCCGGCGCCCAGGTCAAGCGCGGCACACCGCTGGTGGTGCTTGAGGCAATGAAGATGGAGCACACCCTGCAGGCGCCCGCCGATGGCACCGTGCATGGCTTCCGCGTGCAGGCCGGCCAGCAGGTGCTGGACGGGGCGGTGCTGGTGGATTTCGAGGCGGGCTAGGCCGGCTGCGGCACGCGCGGCGGATCGAATTCGGCCGTCTGCCGGACCGCCGCGCGCCAGCCAACGCCGCATACCGCCACGGCGCCCTGGCCAGTGCCATCCAGGCCGAACGCCGCATCCACATCGGCTTCGTTGATGGCTGCCGTGATGAACGCGCCCAGCCCGGCCTCGGTCGCACAGGTCTGCACGGCCTGGGCGATGTGGCCGGTATCCAGCACCAGCGCGCGGTAGGCCTTGCTGTGGTCGCGGTACTTCCAGAAACTGCGCTCGAAACGCGGTGCCAGGACCAGCAGTACCGCCGCATCGGCGAACCACTGCTGGCCGGACAGCAGCCGGCGCGACAACGCCGGCAGGTCGGCTGCCGCGGGCGATGGCAGCCGGAGCAGCGCATGCTGTACCGGGTGGTAGTGGTACAGGCCCGGCACCAGGTCCTGCACGCGCTGTACCAGCAGGAACACATCGGTGGCGTGCAGCCCCCCGCCCGAAGGGACGTTCTTCTTCAGGAACACCGCATCGGCATCGACCTCGACCTGCGCATGGGCCATGACCGTGCGCTGCAGCAGCTGTGCCAGCAGCGGCAGCGGCAGGTGGCGTGCCGTGTCGAAGTTGCGGCAGGTCGAACGCTGTGCCAGCAGTGCATCGAAGCCGGTCTGCTCCTGCAGCGGCAGCCCCTGGTAGTGCCCCGGCCGGGCGTGCACGGCCGCCGGCGGCGGACCGAACATGCGCCGCAGCCCTGCAGCGGTATCCAGGCCGCGCGCATGCATGTCGGTCACGCTGTCCACCCCGCCCCATCGCGAGTGCGCGTGTGCCACCGCCATCGGTGTCCACCAGTGGCCCTCGCGCAGCTGTTCATCGCCTTGGCATGCCAGCCGGTGGGCCGGGTCGTCACTGAGCAGCAGCCCCTTTTCAAGCAGCCCCGCGATGATCGCAGCGTCGGGCGTGCCGACCGGACATTCCATCCACGTGCCGGCGCCGATGCTGCCCAGCACGCGCATGTCCTCGGCATCCACCTCCACCGGCTCGCGCTGATGCGCCGCCCGCGCCAACCAGCGCGGCTGCACACGCGTGGCCATGCTGCCGCGGACCAGCGCAGCCAGATCGACCGAGACCACATCGTGCGGTTCCAGCAGCAGGTGGGCACAGCGGCGGATTCGCATCGGACGTTCCTCAAGGGCGGTGACGCAGATACAACGGCCGGCGACGCCGATGCTTGAGCGCTCAGGTCACGCGCATCGGCGCCGATATCAACAGTTCATTTCCCTGGAAATCCCTACATGTCCCCGACGCCCACCTCCGGCACCCTGTCCCCGGCCGACGCCGCCCTGCTGCTGGACCACCTGATCGGTGATGCAGCGTTCCGCAGCCTGTTCGTG
>NZ_CP133160.1:1820000-1822500 GCF_030913365.1 Stenotrophomonas sp. 24(2023) | reverse complement strand
GGGCACGTGAAACCCTGTCTGAACATGGGGGGACCATCCTCCAAGGCTAAATACTACTGACCGACCGATAGTGAACCAGTACCGTGAGGGAAAGGCGAAAAGAACCCCGGAGAGGGGAGTGAAATAGAACCTGAAACCGTGTGCGTACAAGCAGTAGGAGCCCGCAAGGGTGACTGCGTACCTTTTGTATAATGGGTCAGCGACTTACTGTTCGTGGCAAGCTTAACCGTATAGGGGAGGCGAAGGGAAACCGAGTCTGATAAGGGCGCATAGTCGCGGGCAGTAGACCCGAAACCGGGTGATCTAGTCATGCCCAGGGTGAAGGTGCGGTAACACGCACTGGAGGCCCGAACCCACTCCCGTTGCAAAGGTAGGGGATGAGGTGTGATTAGGAGTGAAAAGCTAATCGAACCCGGAGATAGCTGGTTCTCCTCGAAAGCTATTTAGGTAGCGCCTCATATGTATCCTCTCGGGGGTAGAGCACTGTTATGGCTAGGGGGTCATCGCGACTTACCAAACCATTGCAAACTCCGAATACCGAGACGGACTGTATGGGAGACACACGGCGGGTGCTAACGTCCGTCGTGAAAAGGGAAACAACCCAGACCCACAGCTAAGGTCCCAAATTTTGTGCTAAGTGGAAAACCATGTGGAAAGGCACAGACAGCCAGGAGGTTGGCTTAGAAGCAGCCACCCTTTAAAGAAAGCGTAATAGCTCACTGGTCGAGTCGGTCTGCGGGGAAGATTTAACGGGGCTAAGCACAGAACCGAAGCTTGGGGTGCATAACTTTGTTATGCGCGGTAGAGGAGCGTTCCGTAAGCCGTTGAAGGTGGATTGAGAAGTCTGCTGGAGGTATCGGAAGTGCGAATGCTGACATGAGTAACGATAATGCGGGTGAAAAACCCGCACGCCGAAAGCCCAAGGTTTCCTTGCGCAACGTTAATCGGCGCAGGGTGAGTCGGCCCCTAAGGCGAGGACGAAAGTCGTAGTCGATGGGAAGCAGGTTAATATTCCTGCACCTCGCGTAAGTGCGATGGAGGGACGGAGAAGGTTAGGTGTACCAGGCGTTGGTTGTCCTGGGGAAAGGCGGTAGGTTTGGATCTTTGGCAAATCCGGGATCCTTTAAGACCGAGCACCGAGACGAGCCTTTATGGCGAAGTCACTGATACCACGCTTCCAGGAAAAGCTCCTAAGCTTCAGCTTACGCAGACCGTACCGTAAACCGACACAGGTGGGTAGGATGAGAATTCTCAGGCGCTTGAGAGAACTCGGGTGAAGGAACTAGGCAACATGGCACCGTAACTTCGGGAGAAGGTGCACCCTTGATGGTGGCTCATGCGAGCACAAGCTATCGAGGGTCGCAGTAACCAGGCCGCTGCGACTGTTTATCAAAAACACAGCACTCTGCAAACACGAAAGTGGACGTATAGGGTGTGACGCCTGCCCGGTGCTGGAAGGTTAATTGATGGGGTCAGCCGCAAGGCGAAGCTCTTGATCGAAGCCCCAGTAAACGGCGGCCGTAACTATAACGGTCCTAAGGTAGCGAAATTCCTTGTCGGGTAAGTTCCGACCTGCACGAATGGCGTAACGACAGCGGCGCTGTCTCCACCCGAGACTCAGTGAAATTGAAATCGCTGTGAAGATGCAGCGTTCCCGTGGCAAGACGGAAAGACCCCGTGAACCTTTACTATAGCTTTACACTGAACGTTGAGTTCGTCTGTGTAGGATAGGTGGGAGGCTATGAAACTGTGGCGCTAGCTGCAGTGGAGCCATCCTTGAAATACCACCCTGTCGTGCTTGACGTTCTAACCTGGGCCCATTATCTGGGTCGGGGACCGTGTATGGTGGGTAGTTTGACTGGGGCGGTCTCCTCCTAAAGAGTAACGGAGGAGCTCGAAGGTACGCTCAGCGCGGTCGGACATCGCGCACTGTGTGCAAAGGCATAAGCGTGCTTGACTGCAAGATCGACGGATCAAGCAGGTAGGAAACTAGGACTTAGTGATCCGGTGGTTCTGTATGGAAGGGCCATCGCTCAACGGATAAAAGGTACTCCGGGGATAACAGGCTGATACCGCCCAAGAGTTCATATCGACGGCGGTGTTTGGCACCTCGATGTCGGCTCATCACATCCTGGGGCTGTAGTCGGTCCCAAGGGTATGGCTGTTCGCCATTTAAAGTGGTACGCGAGCTGGGTTCAGAACGTCGTGAGACAGTTCGGTCCCTATCTGCCATGGGCGTTGGAGATTTGAGAGGGGCTGCTCCTAGTACGAGAGGACCGGAGTGGACGAACCTCTGGTGTTCCGGTTGTCACGCCAGTGGCATTGCCGGGTAGCTATGTTCGGAAGCGATAACCGCTGAAAGCATCTAAGCGGGAAGCGCGCCTCAAGATGAGATCTCCCGGGGCACAAGCCCCCTGAAGGAACCATGTAGACTACGTGGTTGATAGGTCAGGTGTGTAAGCGCAGCAATGCGTTGAGCTAACTGATACTAATGATCCGT